>JADFSQ010000010.1 GCA_022560715.1 Bacteroidota bacterium | reverse complement strand
TTTTGTCTTTATTTTTCTGTACTTGTTAAAATGCTTGTAATAAGGACCTTAAAACTGAAATGTTTATTGACCAAGTTTTGAAGTTGATAGACTGGCATGATGTAAGCTCTAACGCATAACTTAATCCTACACTGTGTTAGGGATAGCAGCGGCATCCTTTTTATTGATTTTTTTTATCAATAAAAAGATACAGCGGATAGCCTGACCAATTTATTTATTCAAAATAACTTTTAAATAAATTGGTAACACCCAAAACAAAAATCTATAAAAAGAAATTCCAAACTAGGCCGAAACGAACTCCTCCTATACCATATATATAATGTATTGTACCTTTTAACTTAAAAATAAATTAATAGTACAATATCTATTGTAAGTAATTGATTATACTATTATCTTTGCGCTTTAATTTTTGAACAATTTATGATTAAGATTACTTTTCCTGATGGTTCTATTAGAACATATAAAAGCGGGATTACTGCAATAGAAATTGCTAAAGATATTAGCGAGGGCTTTGCTCGTAATGTTATTTCTGCTGAATTTAATACCAATACTATTGAAACTTCTACGCAATTAACTACTGATGGTAATCTTATATTATATACTTGGAAAGACGATGAAGGCAAAAAAGCGTTTTGGCATTCTTCAGCTCATATTCTTGCTCAAGCTTTAGAAGAATTATATTCTGGTATTAAATTAACTATTGGTCCTGCTATTGAAAATGGGTTTTATTATGATGTCGATTTTGGTAAGCATATAGTTACTGATAAAGATTTTAAAACCATTGAAGCAAAAATGATAGAGATTGCTCGTGGCAAACATGAGTTTAAAGTACACTCTGTTTCTAAAAAAGATGCACTTGCATTATATAAAGATAATGAGTTTAAAACCGAATTAATCGAAAATTTAGAAGATGGCACGATTACGTTTTGCGACCATTCTTCATTTACCGATTTGTGTCGTGGTGGTCATATCCCGAATACAGGAATCATAAAAGCTGTAAAAGTATTATCGGTTGCTGGTGCATATTGGAGAGGAGACGAAAATAACAAACAGCTTACAAGAGTTTATGGTATTTCGTTTCCGAAGCAAAAAGAATTAACTGAATATCTCCATTTAGTTGAAGAAGCAAAAAAACGTGACCATAGAAAATTAGGTAAGGAATTAGAGTTATTTACTTTCTCCTCAAAAGTAGGACAAGGATTGCCACTATGGTTACCAAAAGGAGCTGCTCTGCGAGAACGTCTTGAAGATTTCTTAAAAAAAGCTCAAAAGAAAGCTGGTTACAAAATGGTAATTACACCACATATTGGTCAAAAAGAATTGTATGTAACTTCTGGACATTATGAAAAATATGGAAAGGATAGCTTTCAGCCAATAAAAACACCTAAAGAAGGTGAAGAGTTTTTATTAAAACCTATGAATTGTCCTCATCATTGTGAAATCTATAATTCTAAACCTTGGTCTTATAAAGATTTACCTATACGCTACGCGGAATTTGGTACTGTTTACAGATACGAACAAAGTGGTGAACTTCATGGCTTAACTCGTGTTCGTGGTTTTACACAAGATGATGCACATATTTTTTGTACTCCTGACCAATTAGATTCTGAATTTGAAGCTGTAATAGATTTGGTGCAATATGTATTTACATCGCTTGGTTTTGAAAACTATACCACGCAAGTATCTTTACGCGATCCTGAAAATAAATCTAAATATATAGGCTCGGACGAAAATTGGGTTAAAGCTGAAAATGCAATCTTAAGAGCTGTTAAGCAGAAAAATTTAAAATATGTTGTAAAAATTGGTGAAGCAGCTTTTTATGGTCCAAAATTAGATTTTATGGTTAAAGATGCACTCGGAAGACAATGGCAACTTGGTACAATTCAAGTAGATTATACTTTGCCCGAACGCTTTGACCTTACCTACAAAGGTAGTGATAACCAACTACACAGACCTATTATGATTCATCGTGCACCATTTGGAAGCATGGAACGTTTTATAGCCATTTTATTAGAACATACAGGTGGTAATTTCCCGCTTTGGCTCATGCCAGAACAAGCAATAATATTATGTATTAGCGAGAAATACGAGAAATATGCTGAAAAAGTTTTAAATTTGCTAGAAAATAACGAAATTCGCGCCCTCGTAGATAATAGAAACGAAACCATAGGTAAAAAAATTCGGGAAGCCGAAATGAATAAAATTCCTTATATGATTATTATTGGCGAGAATGAAGAAAAAGAAAATAAGATTACTGTACGCCAACATGGAGGTGAAAGTTTAGGAATGATTACCATAGAAGAATTCACCACAATTGTAGAAACAGAAATAAATAAAACATTAAAACCATTTAAATAAGTTTAACTTAAAATTTAAAGTCATAGCAATACGAAGAAGAAGGAACAGAGGTCCTGCAAGAATTATAAGGGAAGATAAACACAAAATCAACTCCAAAATTAGATCTGAAGAAATACGATTAGTAGGAGATAATGTAGAGGTTGGTGTTTATGCTACTACAAAAGCAATGGAAATTGCTAACGAACTGGGTTTAGATCTTGTGGAAATTTCGCCAAAGGCAATTCCTCCTGTTTGTAAAGTTATGGATTATAAAAAGTTTCTTTACGAACAAAAGAAACGAGATAAAGCTTTAAAATCGAAAGCTACAAAGGTAATAATTAAAGAAATTCGTTTTGGTCCAAATACAGACGATCACGATTATCAATTTAAAAAGAAACATGCCGAAAAGTTCTTAAGAGATGGAGCAAAACTTAAAGCTTTTGTGTTTTTTAAAGGACGTTCGATAATATTTAAAGAGCAAGGTCAAATATTATTGTTACGTTTGGCGCAAGACCTTGAAGAAGTCGGTAAAGTGGAGCAAATGCCAAAATTAGAAGGTAAACGAATGATTATGTTTATCGCTCCAAAAAAAGGAAAGTAATAAAATGATGCTGAAACAAGTTCAGCATAAAGATAATAAGCGAAGTAATAAAAACTAGGAGAAAATGCCTAAAATGAAAACAAAATCTGGTGCTAAAAAGCGTTTTAAGCTTACAGGTACTGGTAAAATTAAAAGAAAGCACGCGTTTAAAAGTCACATCTTAACAAAGAAGTCTAAAAAACGTAAACTTGCTCTTACTCATGCTACATTAGTACATAAGTCGGACGAAAATAGTGTTAAAAAAATGTTGCGTTTAAAGTAATATTGTTTTAACAGGTTAAAATTATTTATAAACCCATGGAGTTAGGCTAAACGATTTTAGATTGATGATATACGATTGTTGATTTAAGATTTATAAAAATAATTAAGTGTCGATTATCGACCGCCTACTACAAAAAATTAAAATTATGCCAAGATCAGTAAATTCAGTTGCAAAAAGAGCCAGAAGAAAAAAGGTTCTTAAGCAAGCAAAAGGTTACTTCGGACGTCGTAAAAACGTTTGGACAATAGCCAAAAACGCGGTTGACAAAGCGATGCAATATTCGTATAGAGATCGTAGAAACAAAAAAAGAACATTTCGTGCGCTATGGATTTTGCGTATTAACGCAGGAGTTAGAGAACACGGATTGTCTTATTCTCAATTTATGGGGAAATTAAAAGCTAATAATGTTGAATTAAACCGTAAGGTTTTAGCCGATTTAGCTATGAACCACCCAGAAGCTTTTAAAGCTATTGTAGATAAAGTAAAATAAGGCATTTTGCCAATTATATAACATCATTTCGCTTATAAAAAATCCGATTCACAAGAGTCGGATTTTTTTTATGCTCCAAAAGCTGTAATAATTATATTTCTGGAACCTCCATAATTTCTATGCTCACACAGATAAATACCTTGCCAAATTCCTAAATTTAATTTGCCATTGGTAATTGGTATTTGTATAGATGCGCCAAGCAAAGAAGATTTTATATGTGCTGGCATATCGTCTGAACCTTCGTAGGTATGTTTATAATATGAAGCATTTTCTTGAACCATTATATTAAAATGGCTTTCAAAATCTGTTCTTACTGTTGCATCTGCATTTTCATTAATTGTTAAACTTGCAGAAGTATGTTTTATAAAAACCTGTAATTGACCAATTTTAATCTGATTTATTTCGGGCATAGATTTTACTATAGTATCTGTAATTAAATGGAAGCCTCTTGAATATGGTTTTAGCTGAATTTCTTTTTGAAAATATTTCATATTGAATGCTGAATATTAATTAGACTTTAAAATTGCGTTAAGGATTACTCATGCATATTATTTTAATAAATAGGAAATCGTGAATACTTAGTATTTGAGCAATTGTTGGAGCTCTTTTTAGTTAAAAAAGCGACTTGTGAGAGCCTGACACTTTTGGAATGTTAATGGAAAAAGTGTAACGCCCAAAATTAAGTCTTTTGCTTCTTTTTCCTTGCAGCTGGAAACAATACATTATTAAGTATTAATCGATAACCTGGAGAGGTAGGATGCAATTCGAGTTCGGTTTTTGGATCACCAACACGATGGGTGTAATCCTCTGGGTCGTGCCCTCCATAAAACGTAAAAAACCCTTTACCTTTTATACCATGAATATATTTGGCTTCGCCATTGGTTTTGTTTTCTCCCATTACCAATACATTCGATTTTATTTGATTTCGCGTAAACGAAGTGGTTTGTCCCATAAACCCTTTAACCAAAGCTGTATGATTTTGACATAACATCGTTGGTATTGGATCCCATTTTGCTGAAAAATCCATTAAAGTAAAATAATCTGTTAGTTTTGGAATGCGCCGTTTTGCCGTCATATCTATCGAAGAAAATTCATAAATATTTGGGTTGCGTTCTAATATATAATTTGTAAACGCAAAGGTTTTATTATAATCTATTTTGCTTTGGTAACTTGCATCAGTTCCATCGCCATCAAACATGGGTTCGCAAATATCTATACCTTCAGCAGAAAGGGCAATATCAAAACTATCGGTTGCGCTACACATGGCAAACATAAAACCTCCACCTACAACATAATCTCTGATTTTAAGAGCGACATCTAATTTTTCTTGCGACACTTTATCGTATCCTAATTTTGCAGCTAAATTCTCAGCATCCTTTTTTTCTTTTATGTACCAAGGCGCACTTCTGTATGCTCTATAAAACTTTCCGTATTGTCCTGTAAAATCTTCATGGTGTAAGTGTAACCAATCGAATAACAAGAGTGCATCGTTTAAAACTTCTTCGTCATAAATAGTTTCGTAAGGTATTTCGGCATAAGTCAACACCATAGTAACAGCATCGTCCCAAGGTTGTTTTCCATAAGGTGTATAAACGGCTATTTTTGGTGCTTTTTCTAATACAACAGCTTCCATATTTTTACTCGGACTGCTTATCTCCAGCAGAATACTTTCTGCTTTAGCATCAGAAATTACTTCATAGGAAACTCCTCGTATTTGACATTCGCGTTGTATTTCTTCAAAATCTGGCAATAAAAAAGAACCACCACGATAATTGAGTAACCACTTTACTTTTTGTTGTTTTTCCAAAGTCCAAAATGTAATGCCATACGCTTTTAAATGATTTTTTTGGCTTTCTGCATCCATTGGAATAAGAATATAAGATGCAAAGGTGTTTACCGAAAACAATAATAGTAATATGAGTAATATCTTTTTCATACTTGAAATATACTCAAAAATTATTCCTGTATAAAAGTTTTAAGGGAATTTTAAGGGTAATTAAAATTTAGATAATTCATATTCATATAATATTTTGAATAAAGTCGATTAATTATCTTTATCTAAACTTAGATGCCGAAAGCAAATCTGAAATTATTTTTGTACTCGGAAACTGTTCTAGAATAATTTTTATAAATACTGTTAAAGGAATTGCCATTATAAGACCCGGAATTCCCCAAATAAATCCCCAAAACATAAGCATTACTAAAATTGCAATAATATTTATAGAAAATGATTTACCCATAAAAATAGGTTCTAAAATTGCTCCAAACAATACTTGTACACTTGTAATTGAAATTATAAAAAAGAACAATATGTTTGTAGGTTCTAACTCAATAAATGCAAAAATAGACAATAATATTACTGTAATAAAAGAGCCTACCATTTGAACAAAATTAATAACAAATGCAAAAAGTCCCCAAAAAATAGGGAAACTGACATCAAAATAAAGACAAGCCAATCCAGTAAAAATACCTGTAAGCAAACTAACAAAAAATTTAACTTTTATAAATGTGATTAAATTTTTTTCAATCTTCATAAATGCTTTTACCGAAGTATGCTTTTGTTTAAAAATGGTCATATTTAAGACTTTGTGCATATTAATCGATTCTGCTAACCATAACACTACAAAAAAGACAGTCATTAGCATCATGGTAGTAAATTTCATTAAAAAATCTATTATTGAACCTATGTTTTCTTTTTCTATTAATTGGGATAACAAATTTTTATCTTGTTTTAATTTTACCCTAAAAGTGTCTTCAATATAAAATATTAAATTATTGAGTTTATTTTCAGCCTTATTAAAAAATGCAGCGTCAGTAGCCATAATTTCTTTGCTCGACAATTGCACTAACTCAATTCCTATTTTTAAACCACCAATAATTAATAAAAAAACAATAAAGACACTAATAACTTTAGGCACTTTTCGTTTTCCCAACCAACGCATTAATGGTAAAAACAATAATGCAATAAACATTGAAAATATTAATGGAATAAATATAAATGATAGTATTTTTAACAGATAAAACACCAAAGGAATAACGATAACTAATAGTAAAATATTAGTTGTACGAATCTTATTTAACATAAATTAATCTTTTTAATAACAACAGCCAAAGTTAGGCTAAAATATTGTTTTTGAGCCTAAAAGAAATAGGATTTTTATAAAATAGTGTTAAAGTTTGATTGTAAAATTGTATGATTCTAATCTCTTTTTTTAAAATGAAGTTTTAAAACGGCACATCATTATCATCTTCAGGAGTATTAAAAGCTTCGTCTGAAGATGGGAATTTTTCAGGCTTAAAGGTATCGTCGTTTGCTGCTGCATTCATTTTAGAGTGAAACTCATTTCCGAAAGGTGAATCAAAAGTGTCTATATTTTCAAACTTACCTAAATGTGGTATAAACTTCAATCTTATACTATCTAAACCACCATTTCTGTGTTTTGCAACAATAAACTCTGCTTGTCCTTCGGTTGGTGTACGTTCTTCATCGTCCCATTCATCAATTTTATAATATTCGGGTCTGTAAATAAACGCTACAATATCTGCATCTTGCTCAATAGCTCCAGATTCTCGAAGGTCACTTAATAATGGTCTTTTGCTTCCTCCACGTGTTTCTACAGCACGCGATAATTGTGACAATGCAATAACAGGAATACTCAACTCTTTTGCCAATGCTTTAAGATTACGCGAAATAGTAGAAATTTCTTGCTCTCTGTTTCCGCTACCTTTCATTCCACCTCCTGTTGTCATTAATTGCAAATAATCGACAACAATCAATTTAATACCATGTTGAGACGATAGACGTCTAGATTTAGCTCTTAAATCGAAAATAGACAGCGAAGGTGTATCATCTATAAATAAAGGTGCTTTTTCTAGTGCTTTTACTTTTACATTAAGTTGCTCCCATTCGTGTTTTTCTAATCGTCCTGTTCTTAATTTTTGGGAAGACAATCCAGTTTCGGAAGAAATAAGTCGTGTAATTAATTGTATAGAAGACATCTCGAGAGAGAAAAATGCAACAGGAATATTTTGATTCACTGCTATATTTCTTGCCATTGAAAGTGCTAATGCTGTTTTTCCCATTCCAGGACGAGCAGCAATAATAATCAAATCGCTTTCTTGCCAACCCGAAGTCAATTTATCTAATTTATCGAAGCCAGATGGAACACCGCTTATTCCTTCTTTGTTTGAAATCTCTTCAATCTTCTTTTTAGCCTGACGTACTAACTCTTGTGATGTTTCGGAAGATCTTTTGATATTCCCTTGAGTTACTTCATACAATCTTGCTTCTGCTCTATCTAAAAGGTCGAAAACGTCTTTGGTTTCGTCGTAAGAATCTTCAATAATTTCGTTCGAAATTTTTATTAAACTTCGTTGTATAAATTTCTGTAAAATTATACGTGCATGAAACTCGATATGAGCCGAGGATGACACCTTTTGGGTTAAAGAAATCAAGTAAAAATCGCCTCCTGCAATATCTAATTTACTATCCTTCTTTAATTGGCTGGAAACGGTTAATAAATCAATAGGTTCGCTACTTTCAAATAATTTAAAAATAGCTTCAAAAATATATTTATTTGCATCTTTATAAAAAGCGTCTGGGCTTAACATATCGATTACTTCATCGACACCTTTTTTATCAATCATCATTGCTCCAAGCACAACTTCTTCTAAATCAAGTGCTTGAGGAGGTATTTTGCCTTTTTCAAGATTTATAATAGTGCTTCTTTCTACTTTGAAACCTTGTATTTTATTTGGTTGATTCATGAAAGCAAATGTAAAAAAATTGTCAAAACAATCGCGTGAATAATGATATTACGTTGTTAACCACTAATAAACAATTTAACTGTTAATAAGTCAAAAATATTGTTAATAGCAGTAGAAAAGCTAAAGAAAAAAAGCTCAATAATGTTTAATCTATGATTACTAAAGGATTAGTCATTATATACTCCCATTTGAGAATATTTATCCATACGTTTTTTAACCAATTCTTTTGGTGATAAGTTTTTAAATTCGGCGTAAGCCTTAACAATTGCATCGCTTACTGTAACAAACATTTTTTCTCTATTTGTTTGTGCTCCACCAAGAGGTTCTTTAATAATTTTATCGACCAACTTCATTCTCTTCATATCTTTTGCAGTGAGCTTTAAAGATGCGGCAGCTTGTTCTTTATATTCCCAACTTCTCCATAAAATAGAGGAGCAAGACTCGGGAGAAATGACAGAATACCAAGTATTTTCGAGCATTAATGTTATGTCACTAACACCAATACCTAAAGCACCACCTGATGCACCTTCGCCAATAATAACTGTTATAATTGGCACCTTTAAACGTGTCATTTCAAAAATATTTCTGGCAATTGCTTCACCTTGTCCACGTTCTTCTGCTTCAATTCCTGGATAAGCACCAGGAGTGTCTATGAGTGTAACTACAGGAATACCAAACTTCTCGGCAGATTTCATTAATCGTAACGCTTTTCTGTAGCCTTCAGGGTTTGCCATACCAAAATTTCGATATTGTCTGGTTTTTGTGTTATATCCTTTTTGCTGTCCAATAAACATAAAAGATTGGTCGCCAATTTTACCAAGACCACCAATCATTGCTTTATCGTCCTTAAAATTTCGATCGCCATGAAGTTCTAAAAACGTCTCGCCACAAATTGCATTTATATAATCTAATGTATAAGGTCTGTTTGGATGACGCGACATCTGCACACGTTGCCAAGGTGTTAGATTTTTGTAAATATTGATTTTAGTTTTGGCTAATTTCTTTTCTATTTGCTTACAGGTTTCAGTAACATCAATCTCGCTTTCATCGCCTATTAGTCGACACTTTTTAAGTTGGTCTTCTAATTCCTTAATTGGGAGCTCAAATTCTAAATATTCCATAGAAATTTAAGTTTAGTTTTAATTAGTGTACAAACCTACATATTTTTTTGGTTTTAGCTTATTAAGATACTCGTCTTTTTAATTTAGTTGAATTTTTTAGTATTCCGTTTAGAATTACTGTGCTAACTATAATGGCTGCTCCAATATAGAATTCGATGCTCATTTTTTCTTTTTCAGGGAATAAAATGATAGCTAAAACAATACCGTAAACAGGTTCTAAATTATAGGACAACACAACAGTATATGGACTTATATATTTCATTATATGAACAGCAGCGATAAATGAGTACGCTGTACAAATTGAAGCCAAAATAAATAGATAAGTCCAATCGGAAACACTTAAGTCGAAAAAATCAAAACTAAAGCCCTTCATAAAAAATATAATAAATAAAGTGATAAAGATAACACCAGAAATAAATTCGTAAAAAGAAATAACGGAAGCAGAATAACTTTTAACAAACTTTCCGTTTATAACTGCAAAGAGTGTAGAAAAGAATGCTGCTGAAATACCTAAAATAATTCCGTAGATATATTGCATTTCTGCTTTGGTTATAAGTAATACTCCCAAAATAATCAGAATGCCAAAAAAGATTTCATACCAAATTACTTTTCTTTTAAAAAACAAAGGTTCAATTAAAGCTGCAAAAAAAGCACCTGTAGAAAACATAGCCAAAGCTATAGATATGTTTGATTGTTTTATAGATTCGAAAAACGTAATCCAATGTAAAGCAATAAGAATTCCTGCAACAGAAAACTTAACAAGTGTTTTAAAGTTTATGGCAATATTTATTTTTCTAAACTTGATAATAAGCAACATTAAAACTGATGCAATTACCATTCTAAACCAGACTAAAGAAACAGCATTAATGGAAATAAGCTCACCGAGAATAGCTGTAAATCCAGCAATAAACACCAGTAAATGAAGATGTAAATAGTTTTTTAATTTATTTTTTGGCATTATATAATAGATACATAGCTAAAATACCAAAAACAAGATTAGGAAACCAAACAGCTACCAAAGGAGAAAAATCTGATTGTTCTGCCATAACTCCAAAAACCTTATCGAAAAACACATAGATTAACGCAATAAAAACA
Organism: Bacteroidota bacterium; assembly: GCA_022560715.1. Lineage (GTDB taxonomy): Bacteria > Bacteroidota > Bacteroidia > Flavobacteriales > Flavobacteriaceae > PRS1. Next base: position 5,631 of record JADFSQ010000010.1, on the reverse strand, counting down.
CCAAATGCAAGATTTACTCCCATACCTCCACGACGTTTAATGGATGAAACTGCAACAGCAATTATGGTTAATATAAATATTGAAACCGGTAAACTCCATTTTTTGTATAGTACTACTTTATATCGCCCAATATTAGATGAACCTCGGGATTCTTCTTTCTTAATAAAGGTGTTGAGTTCATTATAGCTTAAAGTCTCTGCAATGTATTGTACTGGAGTTAAATCTTCTAAATCGAAAGAAAACAAAGTGTCCATCCTACTTTTTTTAATTAAAATATCGTCGCCTTCTCCAATAATTCGTTTTACATAATTAATTAATCTATATGTAGTATCTCTTTCTATATATTGAATACTATTTGCCTCAATTTTATATTCTAATTTATTATCGACAATATGCTCTAGGGTAAAGTTTCTACCTTTTTTATTTTTTGTATTAAAATTACTTACATATATATAATCATGGTCATTTATCTGTCTATATAAATTTTGTGTGACCTTGTCTTTTCTATTTCCCTTAAGATATTTAAAACTAAATTCATTAAATCCTTTACTAGCCTCTGGCACTAAAAACATACCCAATACCAATGCAAATGTAGCAACAATAGAAGCCCCAATAAAATAAGGTCTCAAAAATCGGGAAAAGGATACACCTGAACTTAAAAATGCAATAACCTCTGTATTATTAGCTAATTTAGAAGTAAACCATATTACGGAAAGAAATAAAAATAAAGGAAATAACAGGTTTGCAAAATATATTGTGAAATCTAAATAATATATTGCTACGGCATCAAAAGGAACTTCATGCTCTAAAATTTTATCAATTTTTTCAGCAATATTTACTGTAATTGCAATTGGAATAAATAGCAACAACATTAACAAAAAAGTAATTAAATAGCGTTTTAATATGTACCAGTCTAAAATTTTCATATGTTACAAACGCTTATCCATTTGTTTAACCATTTTGTCTTTCCAAGTTCTAAAATCTCCTGCTAATATATGCTTTCTTGCTTCTCGTACCAACCATAAATAAAACCCAAGATTATGAATAGTAGCAATTTGTTTTCCCAAAAGTTCGTTTACACTAAACAAATGTTTTAAGTAGGCTTTGCTGTAATCGGTATCTACAAAAGTAATTGCCATATCATCGATTGGAGAAAAATCATCTTCCCATTTTTTATTTTTAATATTTATGGTTCCATGAGCTGTAAACAGCATTCCGTTTCTGGCATTTCGTGTCGGCATCACACAATCGAACATATCTATTCCTAACGCAATATTTTCCAGAATATTGATTGGTGTTCCAACTCCCATTAAATATCTTGGTTTATCTTCTGGTAGGATATTACAAACCAAATCGGTCATAGCATACATTTCTTCAATAGGCTCACCAACAGATAATCCACCAATGGCATTTCCTAAAGCACCAGAGTTTGCAATATATTCTGCCGATTGTTCTCTTAAATCTTTATAAGTACTACCTTGAACAATAGGAAAAAAGGTTTGGTCGTAATCATATTTTAAAGGTGTTTTGTCTAAATGATGTATGCATCTATCTAACCAACGATGTGTCATGTGCATCGATCGTTTTGCATAATTATAATCGCAAGGATAAGGTGTACATTCGTCAAAAGCCATAATAATATCTGCTCCAATACTACGCTGAATTTCCATCACATTCTCTGGTGTAAACATATAGGAGCTTCCGTCTATATGCGATTTGAATTTTACGCCTTCTTCTTTAATTTTTCTATTTGCAGATAATGAATAAACCTGATAACCACCAGAATCGGTTAAAATAGGTCTGTCCCAATTCATAAATTTATGTAATCCACCTGCTAGCTCAAGAATTTTAGTTTGTGGCCTCAAAAACAAATGATATGTATTCCCCAAAATAATATCCGGATTAATATCATTTTTTAACTCACGTTGATGTACGCCTTTAACAGAAGCTACAGTGCCAACAGGCATAAAAATTGGCGTTTCAATTACGCCATGATTAGTTGTAATAATTCCTGCCCTGGCTTTGGTATGAGTATCTTTTCCTTTTAGGTTGAAAAACATATTTATTTTAATCAGCGAGCAAATATAATTAACAAAATTTCATTAGTTCCTTAATAAAATCAAAATTGTTAGCAAATCAACAAAATCGTTGATAAGTGCCTACAATCTCTTTTTGTTTAGCCTTTATAAAACTCTATTTTTGGAGCTTAAAAATTAATAATTTTAATATGCCTGATATACAACAATTGGAAGATTTAGTAACACAAGTACGTAGAGATATTATACGTATGGTTCACAAAGTAAATTCTGGTCATCCAGGTGGTTCTTTGGGCTGTGCCGAATTTTTTGTAGCGCTTTACAGTAAAATTATGGAGCGAAAAGATGGATTTGAAATGGATGGAATTAATGAAGATATATTCTTTTTATCTAATGGTCATATTTCGCCTGTTTTTTATAGTGTACTTGCAAGAACAGGTTATTTTCCTGTGGAAGAATTAAACACTTTTCGGTTAATAAACACAAGACTGCAAGGACATCCTACAACACACGAAGGCTTACCCGGAATACGCATAGCGTCTGGATCATTAGGTCAAGGAATGTCTGTTGCAATTGGTGCAGCACAAACAAAAAAACTAAATAATGACAATCATTTAGTGTATAGCCTTCATGGAGATGGCGAATTACAAGAAGGGCAAAACTGGGAAGCTATTATGTATGCTGCTGGAAATAATATAGATAATCTTATTTCTACAATTGATTTGAACGGTCAGCAAATTGATGGTGCAACTGATGATGTTTTACCAATGGGAAGTATAAAAGAAAAATTTGAAGCCTTTGGTTGGATCGTTTTAGAAATTGAAGAAGGCAATAATATTGAAGCTATTTTAAAAGGAATGGCAGAAGCTAAAACAAAAACCGGACAAGGAAAACCTGTATGTGTGTTGCTAAAAACTGTAATGGGAAATGGTGTCGATTTTATGATGCATACACACGCATGGCATGGTATAGCACCTAACGATGAGCAATTAGCTATTGGATTAGCACAAAATGCAGAGACTTTAGTAGACTATTAAAGATGCTTACTGAAACTATAAAAACGACTACGTATAATTAAAAATATTTTCGTTTTCACGGAAAATAAATATGAAAACATATACAAATACAGGAAACAAAGATACACGCTCTGGTTTTGGAGCAGGATTAACCGAATTAGGTAAGACAAATGAAAATATTGTTGCGCTTTGTGCAGATTTAACCGGATCCTTAAAAATGGGTGACTTTAAAACCAATCATCCTGAACGCTTTTTTCAGGTTGGAGTTTCAGAAGCAAATATGATTGGTCTCGCAGCTGGAATGACTATTGGCGGAAAAATTCCGTTTACAGGAACGTTTGCGAATTTTTCTACAGGACGCGTTTACGATCAAATTCGGCAAAGTGTAGCTTATTCCAATAAAAATGTGAAAATTTGTGCCTCACATGCTGGGTTAACTCTTGGCGAAGATGGTGCAACACATCAAATATTAGAAGATATTGGTTTAATGAAAATGTTACCAGGAATGACCGTAATTAATACTTGTGATTACAATCAGACCAAAGCTGCAACCATTGCAATTGCAGAATATGAAGGACCTGTTTATCTTCGTTTTGGAAGACCAAAAGTTGCTAATTTTACTCCAGAAGACCAAAATTTCGAAATTGGGAAAGCATTAAAACTCACCGACGGTACAGATGTTACTATTGTGGCAACAGGACATTTAGTTTGGGAGGCTTTAGAAGCAGCTAAAGTTTTACAAGAAAAAGGAATTTCTGCCGAAGTAATAAATATTCATACCATAAAACCTTTAGATGATAAAGCTATTTTAGATTCTGTTTCTAAAACTGGTTGTATTGTTACTGCTGAAGAGCATAATTATTTAGGTGGTTTGGGTGAAAGTGTAGCAAGAATATTAGCACAACATAATCCAACTCCTCAAGAATTTGTTGCCACCAACGATACTTTTGGCGAATCTGGAACTCCTGCACAACTCATGGAAAAATATGGTTTGAATAGTGAAGCAATTATAAAAGCATCAGAAAAAGTATTCAAAAGAAAATAATAACTGTTTGGTTTCGTTTAATATTCATCAAATCTTAAAACGAACAATTATGAAAAATTACCACAATCTAAAAAACAACCAATCAATTATATCTAAAACCCTTATTACATTAGGTATTTTTTTATTTGGTATAATTATTACATCTCATGCCCAAATTGATTGGGGAATAAAAGGAGGTTTAAACTATAATAGTAACGGTAACTTAATTAGTGAAAGCAAAAATATTGTTGTTAATCCTGATAGTAATGTAGGTTATCATTTTGGTGTGTTTTTAACTACAAAAGGTAAAATTTATATTCGTCCTGAATTAGTTTTTACACATACCAAAAGTAAATATGAGGCAAATGGGTTGAAGTCCGATTTTAAAATGGATAAAATAGATGCTCCTATTTTAGTTGGATTAAAAATTATTGGACCATTAAACATTTTTATTGGACCATCATTTCAATATATTATTAATACAGATCTAGAGGATATTAATCTTGCAGTCGTAGAAAAAGATTTTACCGTTGGAGGAATAGTTGGCGTTGGTGTACAGGTAGGTAAATTAGGTGTTGATCTTAAATATGAAAGAGGATTTTCTTCTAATGAAGCAGAATTTATTGGTATTGATAGTGGAAGAATAGATACAAGACCAAAACAGCTCATTGCGAGTGTTTCATATAAATTTTAAAAACTTAAATAGAACAAAAAATGCCGCTGATCAGCGGCATTTTTTACTATATATAATATTAATTATAATCAACCTTCTTCATTATAGTTTATAGTTATATTTTCATCAAGATAATCATCTAAACCATCATTATTAGAATCCACAATTGTAACTGTTTTAATAGTAATAATTCCTAAACTTTCAGATCTGCTAATTTCAAATTCTTTTTCTGCAAATATTGGTTCGGTTTCACCTATGTTTGTGTCAACAGTATATTCTTTGGGCTCAAGTTCATTTATAGTTAATACACCATCTCCATCATCATCCGGATCAAAATAATTAGGAAGCGTATTAGCATCAGTATCATCATCATTCAAATTTAAATTACCATTCAAATCTTCTAAATATGAAGGAACTCCATCTAAATCATGATCGTTTACTTCGCTTTGATATAATTCAAATTTAAAAATCACATTGGAATATAAAGGAACACCTGGAGGACTATCTGCAAAGAAAGCTAAACCGGAAGGCAAAAACATTACACCAACACCAGCATTTGCAAAACTTATTGTTCCGTCTCCATTCTCAATAAACGATTCTGCTATATTAAACTCTGGCATTACTCTATTCCATCCTGGAACTAAATTTGTTAAATCAAACTTAACGGGAGTTACTGTACTTTCAAAAACTTTTTCATCCTTCCACAGCCCCCTCTTCTCCTCCTTCGCCTCAAGGTACAATTCCTTAAATGCATACGCTAATTTAGGATTAGGCGGAACCACCATTTTTTGATTATTAGGGCTAAGCGGTATGGCATAGGCAGCACTAATAATAGTCGCATTGAGAAATAGATAACTCCCATCATCCCTATCCACTTCGTAA
>JADFSQ010000281.1 GCA_022560715.1 Bacteroidota bacterium | reverse complement strand
CCCTTTCTTTATAGAATGTATTAATATACTTCAAACCTCCTTTTGTATTGAACTCATTCACATCTTTAAATTCAAGAAGTGGATAATTATAGAAATACGCTCTGAGTCCGTAAGAAATAGTTTCAATAGGACTTATTCTATGCCCAAAAGCTCCAAAAGCGGTTATTTCTTTGTACGTCCAATCGAAGGATCTTAATGCTTTTTTGGTTAATATATCGACCATAGGCTTGATCCAAGTGTCTTCATCTTCTTTGGTTCCAGCAACGTATAAAAAACTTTTTAAATTTTTATGTTCTGAGAGTAAAGTATCAATAACATTGGGGTTGAAGAAAACAGATGTAGCTGCTAAATATCCAGTAAAAAGTTCTGGTTTTTCTGCAAGTGTATTTATAACAAATCCTCCGGCAAATTGCCAACCAAAAAGGATACGCTCAGTTGATGTTCTGAAATTTTTATCTATAAAATCAATAACTTCATTTTCGATAAAATCGATTGCATTTTTTGTATTCTTAGGACTAAAGAAATCTCTTCGCTTTTCCCAATTGGTTGTAATACCTACCACTATAAAATCAGGCATAGATTTATAGTTGGTTTCAGAACTTGTAAAAACCTTTTGTAGAGATACACCAGTAGGGAACCAATTTTGCCCGTCAATCAAATATAAAACGGGATATTTAATAGTTGTATTTTCGGTATAGTTTTCAGGCAAATAGACTTGAAGTTGTTGTTGTTCTCCCGTTACTTCTGAGTTAAAAACATGGTTAGAGCCTAAGACATAACCTGTTTTTAATTCTTGGGCATAGTTGAAGTTTATTAAAAAGAGTAATAATAAAATTATTAATATATATTTTAGTTTCATAAATGTTTTTTCTCTGTTGAATTGTTTAATTGGCTACAACGATCAGCATAAGAGCCGTAGCTTCGGTAGTGCGATAGCCTTTGGGCGGCTATGGCTTTTATGCAATGTTAGGCACTTTATTTTTATTCTTCCAAAGCCAAATATGTGATATCTCTTGAAAGAGAAAATGCGTTTTGACGACTTCCAAAACTGTTGGATAAAACAACAGTCACAATTTTATGGTCTATATAAATAGAAAAGAAGGAACTAGCTCCTGGTTGTGTTCCACCGTGCTGGATAATTCTGCCATATTTTGGATCATCATATACAGCCCAACCAAAACCATAAGGGTCATCACCTATTGCTGGCGCCATTTCATCAGTTGCATTTATCATCATTTCCAAAGTAGTACTTTCAATGAGTTTATTATGCAGAACAGCTTCTCCAAATTTGAGCAAGTCCTTTACTGTGGATTGTACACCTCCTGCTGAATATATGATGCTTAAATCGGTTTTTGGGCTTTTTATATATGTAGATTTTACTTTAAGATAGAGTCGTGATTTGTTGTTATATTTTTGTTTATCTTCTTCTAGGCTTGTATTTGACATTCCTGCTTTATTCCAAATGTTTTTTCTCATATATTCCCCATAACCCATTTGGGATACTTTTTCAATTATTGCGCCTAAGACAGTATATCCATAAGAAGAATACATGTATTGAGTGCCAGGTACAAAGTCAAGCTCTTTATCCTTAAAAGCATCCAGTGCATTTACTAACGTCGGATAATGGGTGAACGAAAGCGCATCCCATTTTGATGAATAATGAGAAATTCCAGAGGTGTGCTTTAGCAGATGTCTTATTGTGATGTCCCCTTTAACTTTTTTTGGAAATTCCTTTATATAAGTTTGAATAGGTTTATCTAAGTCAAGCATTCCTTTTTCGTACAGTTGCATAATTGCAATAGCAGTCATTGGTTTAGTAATAGAAGCTATTCTTCCCAACATGTCGCTATTTGTTCTTTTTTGGTCACCTTTATCAGTAAAACCCGCTCCACTTAGATAGGTTCCACAATTTTCTATATACAATCCTACTGTAACTCCCAAAAAGTTGTTGGAAGCCATATGTTCATTGATTATTTCATTCGCTTTACTTTCCAATTCACTATTTACGGCTAAATGGGGTTCTTCACAGTTAAAATCAATTTCACTTTTGGCTTCAGGAATTTCGACTCGACTGAAGGGATTGAATGATAGGGGTTCAATAATCCAAGTAACTCCTACCGTTAGAATAAGAACAATCAATAATAATATTTTTCTTTTTTTCATTAGTTGTATTTAAGGGTGATTTAAATCAGACGACACAACGGTCCCGTATATGGCGCTCAGTCCGACGTTAGGAGGATTGAGTATATGCGTTGTTGTGAACTGTTATATCAAATTTGATTTAAACGAATTAGCGATATCTTTTCCATAAAATTCTTTAATAGATGAAATGAATTCATCAATAGTTGTTGAGTCCAAATTAGAATTTAAAAGTTGAATTAAATTTTCTCTTCCAATTTCTAACTCTAGCTTATATAAAGCAACAGGACCTTTAATATAAAATAAGGCGTAATTTTTATATGGATAATTTTCGGATTCTAAAATGCTAGGTAAATTGTTGTTTTCGATGTAATCAATTTTTTTTTGAATTGCTGAATTGAATAATTCTGACCCATAGATGTTTTCCAAAGCCATTAAATAACTATACTCAGCAAGAGATTCGTTCATAAAATTGTTTCTATTTGAAATGTTTCCCTTGTTCCACCAAAAATGTGCGATTTCATGTGCAACAAACTTATAGGTTAATAGGGAATCTTTAGCAGAGTTGTGATTAATCATAATGAAAGGGTTTCTGGAATAACCTTCTTCTCTAACTCTATCTCTATTAGGAGGATAAACAATTCTTTGATTGTTTATTTTCCTTGAAAAGGAAGCGTTTAGGAATAATAATGTCTTAGAAGCTTGCTCTAAAATAAGATTAACTTCTTCAATAGGTCTTTCCTCAGTAAAGATTAATTCGGTATTTACATCAAAAACCTTTAAATTTATGGATTTTAGGTCCTTAGCTCCAATGATGATTACATCTATATTTTTATTTTTTGAACTGAGCCTTGCAACGTTATTACTAAATTCATTTTCTATTCCAAATAATTTGAATCCTACAGGTGCTTTTACAACTATATCATGTGATATTTTGGTTTGTAAATCAGTTTTCAAGGGAAACCATACGGAACCTACACCGAGCTCAATCCATTCATTTGTAAGAGATCCTGGTCCGAAAATAATTTTATCATTAGTAATTATACCTTCATAGGAGATATTGAAAACCAGATTTCGATTTTTATTCATAGGCACAATTTTCACGAAATTGGTAAAAGGAATGTTCTTCATGCCAAAAAGGTTATTCGCTTTTACGACCTCATAAGATTTGACGTTTTTTCCAGTTAAACTTTTTACATCTAGCCCATTATGTAAAAGGAATTTAATCGTGTCAGAATCAATTTTCGATTTGTCTAATGAATAGGTTAAATTAGCTGATATATGCGATAATTCTGGATTTATTGAAACGTCTCCATATAGATGGTTAGTTTGATTTTCTTTACATCCAATCAGTAAAATAAAGAAGTAGAAAATAGATAGGTATTGTTTCATTGGTTTTTATTGTGTTTCTAATAGTTTACAACGGTTAGTA
>JADFSQ010000280.1 GCA_022560715.1 Bacteroidota bacterium | reverse complement strand
TATGGTAAACTGCTCAAAACACTTTCGCATACATCTCAAGGTTGGAATGGCACTTTTAATGGCTATATGATGCCTGCAACCGATTATTGGTTTTTAGCAAACGTTAAAAAAGACAACACCCAATTTGAGTTTAGAGGACACTTTACGTTGAGGCGATAAATTCCTGCGTCCGAATGCCACCGAAGCTGAAAGCGGAGGCACAAGGCAGGAATCCACAACACAATAAAAATCTTCATTATTTTGTTTATATTTGTTTATAAAATAAGTTGGCAATAATTTAATAAATATGCTTTGAAGATATTTTCTTTAATTCTAATACTCTTTACTTTCACTTCATTTGGACAAAATATTAGTGGAAAAGTGTTAGATAATAAAAACAACTTACCAATAAAAAATGTTAATGTCTATTTAACTAAAACTAAAGAAGGTACTACAACTAACAAAAAAGGAAAATTCAATCTAAAATTTAAATCTTTAGCTAAACCAACCGATACAATTACTTTTTCTATTATTGGATATGCTTCGAAAAGCTTTGTGCTCAACGAATTAAAAATCAACAATAATACAATACATCTTTCCGAAAAAATTGAAGAGCTTAAAGAAGTACTACTTAATTCAGATAAAAAATTAAAATCCAAAATACACTTTAATAAATTATCATCATTAAAAGGAGGATTACATTCTTTTGGTTCTTCATTAATTGAAAATAAAATATATGTAATAGGTGGAGATGCTTCATATATTGAAGATACTGCCAAAAGAAATTTTTATTATTATGGAGATTTAGATTTTGAAGAATTCCTTAAGAAATTAAGAGTGAATTTTTCTTGGGAAAATTATAAAGGTGATTTGCAGATATATGATATTTTCACAGATACATGGACAATGCCTGACTTAAAATTTAGAGAACGAGCATATAATACTATAAATTATTATAACAATAAAATATATGTAATGGGTGGCACAAGATTATCTAGAAACAGAAAATTTGAATATTTAGACGACAAAATTGAAGTCTTTGACATAAAAACTAAATCTATAATAATTGATGACACAAATCCGCATCAAGCAACAAATTTTGCATCATTCATTTATGACAATAACGTTATAGTTATGGGAGGATCAGTTAAATTGAAAAATAACGGAGAAAAACTGTTTACCAATAAATCACATATTTATAATCTGGAGTCAGGATACTGGTATCAGTTAAAAGATATGCCCAAAGCTAAAGAAGTTAAAGGCGTTTTAATTAAAAATAAAATATATCTCATAGGTGGGTTTAATAATAAGCCTTTAAAAGAAATAGAAACCTATGATATAACTAATGGAAAATGGGAGAAAGAGGGCGAGCTGTTTATTGGAATTAACCATCCTGCATTAACTGCTCACAATAACCTTATTTATATTTTTAATGACGGTAAAATATGTACTTATAATATAGACACAAAAGAGTTAAATGAATATTTAATTGATTTGTTTCTTAAATCTTCCTCACTATTTTATTATAATGACAAACTCTATTTGCTTGGCGGTTTTAAAGAAGATGAATTTTCTAAAACCCCAACATCAAAATTGTATAGTATTAACTTGAATGAATTTGAAAAAACTGCAATTAGCAAATCAAAAAAACTTTAGTTTTAATTAAACAAACCCATTAAGCAAAATTCAAAAATTACTGTCATTCCTGCGTAGGCAGGAATCCATTTTGTTTCTTTGTAGATTATTAAACATATTAAAAGATTTCTGCATTTGCAGGAAGTAAATATGAAATTCAAAATAAAATCCGAATTTACGCCAACAGGCGACCAGCCAGAAGCCATAGCACAGCTTACAAAAGGCATCCTATCTAACGAGAAATACCAAACTCTTTTGGGTGTAACGGGTTCTGGTAAAACATTTACCGTTGCTAACGTAATTGAAAACGTGCAACGTCCAACATTGGTTTTGGCGCATAACAAAACTCTGGCAGCTCAGCTATATTCAGAATTTAAACAATTTTTTCCTGACAATGCTGTAGAATATTTTGTGTCGTATTACGATTATTACCAACCGGAAGCCTATATGCCGGTTTCCGGAATTTATATAGAAAAGGATTTATCAATAAATGAGGAAATTGAAAAAATGCGATTAAGTACGACATCTTCCCTCCTTTCTGGTCGTCGTGATATTATTGTGGTTTCTTCAGTTTCTTGTATTTATGGCATTGGAAATCCTGTGGAATTTAAAAAAAATGTCATCACTTTAAAACGTGATCAAGTCATTTCCCGCACAAAATTATTGCATCAATTGGTACAGAGTTTATACTCTCGCACTGAAGCCGAATTTAAGCATGGCAATTTCCGAATAAAAGGAGATACACTTGATATTTTTCCGAGTTATGCAGATGACGCTTTCAGAATTCACTTTTTTGGCGACGAAATTGAAGAGATTGAAGCCTTTAATATTCAGACCAATCAACTCATAGAAAAATACGATAGACTCACTATTTATCCTGCAAATATGTTTGTTACTTCTCCTGATGTGTTACAAAATGCCATTCATCTCATTCAGGAAGATATGGTAAAACAAGTCGATTATTTTAAGGAAATCGGAAAGCATCTGGAAGCAAAACGACTAAAAGAACGTACAGAATTCGACCTTGAAATGATACGAGAATTAGGCTATTGTTCTGGTATCGAAAACTATTCGAGATATTTAGACGGAAGAGAGCCAGGAACACGACCTTACTGTTTATTAGATTATTTTCCAGATGATTATTTAATGGTTGTGGACGAAAGCCACGTAACAATTTCACAAGTCCATGCCATGTATGGAGGTGACCGAAGCCGAAAAGAAAACTTGGTAGAATATGGTTTTCGTTTACCAGCAGCAATGGATAATCGTCCTTTAAAATTTGAAGAATTTGAAGCGATTCAAAATCAGGTAATTTATGTAAGTGCAACTCCAGCCGATTACGAGTTACAGAAAACAGATGGTGTTTTTGTTGAACAAATAATTCGTCCAACAGGATTGTTAGACCCGGAAATTGAAGTAAGACCAAGCCTCAACCAAATAGATGATTTAATTGAAGAAATTCAGCTTTGCGTAGAAAAAGATGAACGCACTTTGGTAACCACACTTACCAAACATATGGCTGAAGAATTGACCAAATATTTAGATAGATTACAGATTCGTTGTCGCTATATTCACAGTGATGTGGATACTTTAGAGCGTGTTGAAATTATGCAGGATCTTCGCAAAGGTTTGTTTGATGTTTTGGTTGGTGTAAATCTGTTACGCGAAGGATTAGATTTACCAGAAGTGTCGTTGGTTGCAATACTTGACGCAGATAAAGAAGGCTTTTTACGTTCGGCACGTTCCTTAACGCAAACCGTTGGAAGAGCTGCACGTCATCTAAACGGAAAAGCAATTATGTATGCTGATAAAATTACCAAGAGTATGCAAAAAACTATTGATGAAACCAATTACAGACGCGAAAAACAAGCGGCTTATAATACTGAACATAATATTACACCAAAAGCAATCAAAAAAAGTCTGGACAATGCACTTACTAAAAACTCTGTGAGTAGCTATTATTACGAATTAGAAGCACAAAAAGCAGCAGA
>JADFSQ010000279.1 GCA_022560715.1 Bacteroidota bacterium | reverse complement strand
AGAATGTTTTCTCATAAAAAGTTTAGTTAAAGATGTCAACGAGGTTATGAAAAAAGCAAAAATATGTTTAGCACCTTTACGTTTTGGAGCTGGCTTAAAAGGAAAGCTGATTGATGCCATGCAAAACGGAACACCTTGTGTTACAACAACTATTGGTGCTGAAGGTATGTTTGGAGATATGGATGTTAACGGGTTTATTGAAGACAATCCTCAACAGTTTGCAGACAAAGCTGTTGAGTTATATACTAACAAAACACTTTGGCAAGAGAAACAATTATACGGTTTTAAAATTATTAATGAGCGATTTAATAAAAAACATTTTCAAAATAAATTTCTTAAAGTGATAGAAGAAACAACTCAACAACTTTACGACAAACGACTCCACAACTTTACAGGACAAATGTTACGGCATCATACTATGCAAAGCACAAAGTTTATGAGTAAATGGATAGAGGAGAAGAATAGGTAATTTTTTAGGTTTCGTTTGGTTAAGATAAATTCAAGTTCAATTGACTTTATTGTCCTTTAACGAAAGTAAATGTTTGTCTTTTTAAAGAGAAATATTTTTTACTCATATATATCAATTAGTCTAAAATCAAATGGAGTCCAAAGGCTCGATTTTAAACCACTTTCTTTAAATGCACTATTTACCCAAGTGTTGCTGGTTTTAAAACAAGAATAACTGCCATTAGCTTTATAAAAGTCATCATTTCTTGAATATCCGCTATTGGGAAGAATAATTTTATTTCCACTCACATCCTTTTGAAATGATTTTGATATGAATTGATTTAACTTTTTTAATTCTTGCTCACTTAAAGTTACTTTAGTCCAGGATTCTCTAATTTGCTTATATTTTGTTAAATGTATTAAAGTAGAAGTTTTTAAAAATAAGGCTTTAAAAGCATTACCAAAAGTCAAATCTTTCCAGGTAGGAGTATTTAAATAAAAATTTTTGTCTCCCCATCCAAATGAGAAATATTTTTGTTCTTGTGTAAACTCTAAATCTTTTTTAAGCTCAATACTGAGTTCGTTAATATAAATTATAATGTTAAGATGTACACCATTAGTATTCAAATAAACTTCTTTAGTGTTAGTAGTATTTAACTCTGTTTTGTTTACTGTAATATAAGTCAAAATTAAAGATATAATCATATAGCTTATAGGTATTAAAAGAAAATATAAAACCCATTTTAGTATTTTTCGAAGTGTTTTCATTCTTGCTTTCTAACTATTTTTTTACAAAATTAGTATTTACTCATAACTTAAAAAAATTATTCAATTTTTCTTGCAGAATATTGAAATGTAAAGTATATTTGCCATATAGTAAAAATAATTAGTCATAATAGTTAATATATTTGTCAAATTAGAAATAAATAAAATACAATGAATACAAAAAAAATTATGGAATGTGAGCGAAAACGCTTAAATAAAATCACCAATTTTAGATTACCTCATACATTTTGGGCAATTGGTATTGCCGTGGTTGCACTATCAATAATTATGATATTTGTTCGGGCTTTTGTAATGGAAGGAGATACAGAGTGGTTAAAAGTAGTTTTACAAAAAGGGCTATTAGTCGGCATGTTATTAATGTCTATTTCAAAAGACAAAGAAGAGGACGAATTGATCATTAAAATAAGAATGCAATCGTATGCATTTGCATTTGTAGTTGGTGTTGCCTATGCTTTAATAATGCCTTATGTTGAATTTGGAGTTTCTAATGTAGTCAATTCAGGAGGTGAAGCTTATAAAGATTTGGGCGGTTTTCAGGTACTTTCTTTTATGCTTTTAGTGCAACTTATGTGTTTTCACACTTTAAAACGGTATAGATAATGGAGAATACCATAAAAGTAGAACGCGCTATTTTAAATCTTACTCAAGACGATTTATCAAAACGAATTGGTGTGTCGCGGCAAACCATAAACTCGATTGAAGCCAATAGATATGTACCTTCGACGGTTTTGGCTTTAAAATTGTCAGAGCTGTTTAAAAAGCCAGTTAACGATTTTTTTAAACTTGGAGATAATGATTAAGCTAAATATAATTTTGCTGGTAGTTAAATTTATACTTTATCTTTTGTCATTATTGCTATAAAATCTTGCATTCCTGAAGTTGCAGATTTAGAGATAACCGTAATTTGATTGTTATTATCCATAGCAGGTTTAGGGTCGATATAATAAATTTTAGTTTCAGGATTTGCATATTGCATCAAACTTGCTGCTGGATACACTTGCATAGAAGTACCAATAATAAGCAGAATATCAGCAGTTTCACATATTGAAATTGCTTTTGGAATCAATGGTACGGCTTCGCCAAACCACACAATATCAGGACGTAATTGGTAGCCTTTAGAGCAGTTGTCGCCAAGTACTAAATCGGTTTTCCAATCTTGCACATCAAATTCGTCATAAGTACTTCGTACTTTAAATAACTCACCATGTATATGAATCACGTTTGCACTTCCAGCGCGTTCGTGTAAATCATCTACATTTTGTGTTACGATTGTAACTTTATAATTAGTTTCTAAAGCAACTAAATCAAAATGTGCCTGATTAGGTTTTACTTTTAATAATTGCCTTCTGCGTTGGTTGTAAAACTCTAAAACCAGTTCAGGATTCGCGGCAAAGCCTTCCGGTGAAGCGACTTCCATAACATCGTGACCTTCCCATAAACCATCTGCATCCCTAAAGGTTTTAAGTCCACTCTCGGCACTCATTCCTGCGCCTGTAAGTACAACGATATGTTTCATTAATTCTTAATTATTATTTTAGTTAGTTATTTTCAATGGAGATATAAGTTTTATCTTGCTTTAAAGTTAAACCTACAAGGGTTTCCTGCAAGGTTTTACAAACCTTGTAGGTCTAAACCTTGCAGGATTAATATATTTTTCAATATTCATACTATAATAAAAAATAAGGTCACCTGCAGTTCGTAATTAATCATTCTTTTGAGTAATAAGCTTTTCGGTATGCTCGTTTTATTTTATAAAATTATAAATCTATTTCGGTCAGCCGTAAAATTATCGATAAAAATTAATTTTTGTATTTTTAAAGAATCACTTCAAGGCAAATAAATATTTAATAAATGTACTGTATAAAACATTTGTATCATATAAGCACTTCGAAAGAAGAGGTTTTTAAAGCCCTTACTACTATTAAAGGCTTGTCGCAATGGTGGACTGAACAAACTTCTGGTAATCCAATTCAGGATGGTATTATTGAGTTTCGTTTTGGGGAAGTGCATTTTTTTAAAATGGAGGTCGAAGCCTTAATTGAAAACAAAGTTGTAGAATGGAAATGTATTGACGGTCCTGATGATTGGATCAATACTATTATAACTTTTGAGTTAGACGCAAATGAAAATAAAACCAGGCTGCGTTTTAAACACAATAATTGGCCTACTGATGGTGATTTCTTTGCTCATTGTTCGTTCAGCTGGGCGGGATATTTAGAAAGTTTAAGACTATTACTTGAAAAGGGAAAAGGACAGCCTTTTAAACCTTAATAACTAAATTATGAAACATAATATGGTAGGTTGGTTCGAAATTCCTGTAACCAACATAGAACACGCAAAAACGTTTTACAATACTGATTTTGGTTTCTAGATTAATATACAAGATGTTGG
>JADFSQ010000278.1 GCA_022560715.1 Bacteroidota bacterium | reverse complement strand
GCAGTACCCAGAAGTTGTTAAAAATATTGAAGCATTAGTTGCTAAACATAAAGCAAGTGTTAAACCTGTTAAAAATCAATTGGAATACTAAGCTATGATTTAACTATGATTAGATTAGGGTTACTTTTTTTTGGACTTTTAGCTTTT
Source organism: Bacteroidota bacterium (assembly GCA_022560715.1). Lineage (GTDB taxonomy): Bacteria > Bacteroidota > Bacteroidia > Flavobacteriales > Flavobacteriaceae > PRS1. Next base: position 3,487 of record JADFSQ010000278.1, on the reverse strand, counting down.
TATACTTGAATTAAAAACGTAAGGTTTTTGTTAGCCGATTCATCATTAAAACCCGAAGCATAGTTATCTACAATAAATGGGATTAAGTTCTCTATAGAAACAGAAAAGGTCTCTATATTTTTTTCCTGTGCAATACTTGGTGCTATTGTAAACACTACAAATATTAATGTGATAATTGTTTTCATCTGGTTTCGGTTTTTAAGATTAGCATAAAAATATGTGCAATCTTTAACCTATAAAACCAATAATGAGTGAAGTGGTATTTTGAATGAGTAAAGTACTTGCTGAACTTATTTAAACTTTCTCACTTTAATAATTTTAAGGTTTCAGTACGTTGTATTTTTCCTGTAGAAGTCTTTTTAAAATGGGAAACAACATAAATTTGTTTGGGTGTTTCGTAACTATCTAAATCCTCAAAAACTCCAGCTTCTAACTGTTTAGATTCGCCTTCAAGTACTAAAATTAATTTATCTCCTAAAGTTTCATCCTTTTCTGAAGCAATAAAAAAACGCTGCTTTATTTTATGCTGAAGCTTTGCTTCTATTTGTTCTGGAAACAATTTTATACCTCCAGAATTAATCATATTATCGAAGCGTCCTAAAATTTCAAATTCTGTTTTAGAATGCAGTTTAACAATATCGTTTGTAATTATAGTTTCTGTATTTAATTGAGGTGCATCAATAACGAGACAATCTCTTTTGTCTTTTGAAATGGAAATGTTTGGCAAAACTTTAAAATAAGACCTTTCTTTTGTACTCAAAGCAACATCTACAAAATTATTCAGTTTCTTAACAGCAATATGTGTAATGGTTTCTGTCATTCCGTAAGTTTCATATACATTGCAGGAAACATCTTTAAGTTTATCTTGTAACGCATAAGAAACTGAAGCTCCACCAACAATTACTGTTTTAATTTTATGCAACTCTTCTAACGAATTCTGTAGCTGCATTGGCACCATTGCACAAAAATCGTAATGTTTAGTATTATTTTCCAATGGATTTATAGCAGGTTCTACAATATCAAGTTCTAAACCCAAAATCATTGCTCTAACCAACATCATTTTTCCGGCAATAAACTGTAATGACAAACAATGTAAAGCTGTATTGCCTGACTCCAAATTAAAGTAATTTCCTGTGGCGATAGCAGAATTTATCATCGCTTGCTTTTTAAGAATAATGTTTTTTTGTATTCCGGTAGAACCTGAAGTTTTAACACTAATACAGTCATTATTATCAAACCAATCTAATAAAAAATTACCTATACTCTTTTCAAAAGGTTTGCCTTCCTTAATAAAACTATAGGCTACGTCTTTTAATTGAATAGGATTAAAACAAACTCCATTCAACTTAAACTTATTATGACATTTGGTAAAACTTGGGTGCATTTTTGGTATGATATTAGATAAGTTAAATTTATACTATTTTTAATGGCTGGAAGTTATTAATAAAATATATTTGACAATTAATTCTGAAAATATGCGACACGCCTTTGCAATTCTGTTTTTGCCTGTTATGGTTTTCGCTCAAGATTTTTCTAAAGAAGACTATATCTATTTAAAGCGGCACGAACATATTAAAATAGAATTATCGAAAAATTCTTTTGATATCTCTAAACAAATTACAGAACAAGCCGAATATTTAACAGCTAAAAAATTGTATTTTGCTAACGAATCTCTCCATTTTGATAGCTTTATTTCTGTTGAAGACATTAATGCTTATACTTTTTTACCAAGTACAAACAAAATAATAAAGGTCGATTATATCGAAACCAAACGCGAATTCGATAATGGTATTTTTTATAGCGATCAAGAGAGTAAAAATTTCACATTCCCTGCGGTTACTAAAGGAGCTGTTACAAATTTAAGCTATAAAGAAGTTATTAAAGATCCTCGGTTTTTAGGGCTTTTTCGTTTTGGGACTTATGTACCAACAAAAAGTGCGCAATTATCAATAGAATTTCCTAAAAATGTGAGTATTGGTTATATTGAATTCAATACTGAAAACATTTCTATTGCATTTAAAAAAGAGACTTTAAAAAACAACAATATTTATACATGGTCTGTAAAAAATATTGAAGGTTTTCAAGGTGAAAATAAAAGTGAATCAGCACTTTACTTTTTGCCACATATTATAGTGTATATAAAAAGTTATGAGCAAAAGGGCAAAACATACAATGTACTGAATGATGTTAGTGACCTATATAAATGGTATACGTCTTTGGTAGAGCAAATTGACATAAAATCTTTAGACAAAGTCTACAAAATTACAGACGACATAACGAAACCATTTTCAACAAAAAGAGAAAAAGCTGAAGCCATTTTTAATTGGGTACAAGACAATATAACCTATGTCGCTTTCGAAGATGGATTAGGTGGTTTTATACCAAGAGGAGCAGCAAGTGTTTGCGATAAACGCTATGGCGACTGTAAAGACATGGCAAATCTACTTTACGAAATGCTGAATCATGCTGATATAGAATCGTATAGAACCTGGATTGGTACAAGAAACAGACCTTATTCTTATTTTGAAGTTCCAACGCCAATGGTTGACAACCACATGATTAATACAGCTATTATAGAAAACGATACCATCTTTTTAGATGCGACCGATAGTTATGTACCATTTGGTATGCCAAGTGCTTTCACACAAACCAAAGAAGCACTTTTGGGCATTAATGCCGATTCTTTTAAAGTTATTAAAGTTCCTATCCAAAATCCTGATAAGAGTCTAACTTTGATTACCAGCGATATTTCTATTGAAAACGGAATTGTTAAAGTTTTAGAAAAAAGAACATTTACAGGATACGAAAAAGTTGATTTTATTACAGATTACACCTATAAGAAAAACGATAAAACCGAAGAAGAATTTTTAAATACCACTTTGGCTTTAGGAAATAACAAAACAAAATACACAAATATTAATATAGAAAATTTCGATAATGCAACTACTGCACTAATTTTAAGTTATAATCTCTCCATAGATAACTACGCAAAAACGGTTGCTGATAAAATGTATATAAACTTGAATATAGACCGAACCTTGTCTAAAAGCAAGATTGATATTGAAGACAGAAAGTACAGTAAAAAAATAGATAATACCTTCAAAAAAAAATATACAACGACCTTTACAATTCCAAAAGCTTATAAAGTTAGTTATATTCCAAAAGATTTGTCATTCGATAATCCCGAGTTTGGTTATAGCATAACTTACACTCAAAAAGACAGCACAATTGTACAGAACAAAACCATTTACATAAATACATTGAGTGTAAAAAAAGAACAATTCGAAACTTGGAACAGTTTTATAAAAAGTCTTATTAAAGCCTATAAAAAAAATATTGTAATTGAACATAACCTATGATTAAACGATTAACATTTATCCTACTTATTGCATCAACTAATTGTTTTGCGCAATACTATAAAACTTACGATTGGGATGACAATCCAAAACTTCATGAACTCACCGAAAAAGATTTGAAAGAACCGTCG
>JADFSQ010000009.1 GCA_022560715.1 Bacteroidota bacterium | reverse complement strand
AAACTACTTGTCGCACATTTTTTGCAATTGCTTTATCATCATCTATCATTTCTTTGAAACCACCTTGAATAAAGTTTTCAATAGGTGAAATACATTTAGGATGACGCAACAAACTTTTAGGTGTGAAAACTACTAATGGTTTACAGAAATCACGGTGCATTTGCCTACGGAATAAGTGAAAAAGATTTGCCGGTGTTGTACAATTTACAATTTGCATATTATTTTTAGAACATAGTAATAGAAAACGCTCTAACCTTGCACTTGAATGTTCAGAACCCTGTCCTTCATACGCATGTGGAAGAAGCATTACTAATCCGTTTTGTCTCATCCATTTATCTTCCGCACTGCTCAAATATTGGTCCATGATAACCTGAGCTTCATTGCTGAAATCACCAAACTGCGCTTCCCATATTATCAAACGATATGGAGAAACACTAGCATACCCGTATTCAAAACCTAAAACACTATATTCTGATAGTAAAGAATTATAAATGGTCATTATTCCTTTATTCTTTGGATTGGTATTTAGCAAATTAAATTCTTCAGAAGAAATTTCATCCCTTAAAATTGCATGACGATGCGAAAATGTTCCTCGTTCAACATCCTGACCAGAAATTCTAATATTGTAGCCTTCTTCCATTAGGCTTCCAAAAGCAAAAATTTCAGCCATACTCCAATCTAATTTGTTTGTTTCAAAAACCATTTTGGCTCTGTCTCGTAAAATCTTTTCTACTTTTTTTAAAAATTTGACGCCATCAGGAACAGTAGAAACTATTCTGGCTATTTTTTCCAAATTCTTTTTTGGATATTTAGTGCCTACGTTTAATAATAAGCCTTCTAAATCCTGATGCATAAAACTATGCCAAACATTATCCATAAATGGCTTAACTTTTGAGGACACATCTTCTTTAGATTTATCAAACTCTTTTTCTAATAAGGTCTTGTATTCTGTAATTAAATTTGGTGTGTGATTTTCGTCAATTACACCTTCAGCAATTAATTTTTCATTATAAATATCGCGAGGATTTGGTTGTTTTGCAATTGCACTATATAACATTGGCTGTGTAAAACGGGGCTCGTCTCCTTCGTTATGTCCATATTTTCGATAGCCTAACAAATCGATAAATACATCTCGCTTAAACTTCATTCTAAAATCTAAAGCCAATAAAATTGCATGAGTAACAGCTTCAACATCGTCTGCGTTAACATGCAACACAGGCGACAACGTCACTTTTGCAACATCAGTACAATAGGTACTGGAACGCGCATCGAGATAGTTGGTTGTAAATCCTATTTGATTGTTTACAACGATGTGTACAGTTCCTCCAGTCGAGTAGCCTCTTAACTTACTCATCTGGATAAGTTCGTAAACAATTCCTTGTCCAGCAACAGCGGCATCTCCATGCACAATTATTGGTAAAATTTTAGATGAATTGCCTTGATATTCTTCATCGATTTTAGCACGAGTAATGCCTTCTACAATAGAACCTACAGTTTCTAAATGAGAAGGATTTGGCACTAAATTCATAGTGATTTCCTTATTGCTTTTTAAGGTTTTCTTTATTGTAGAACCTAAATGATATTTTACATCACCATCAAAATCATCTTCATCAAAATCTTTGCCTTCAAATTCGTTGAAAAGTTCACGAATTGGTTTTCTGAAAATATTTACCAAGGTATTTAACCTGCCTCTATGTGACATTCCAAGAACAAATTCATCAACATCATATTCTTCTGCTGCTATTCTTAAAATAGCTCCTAAAGCAGGAATAAGTGTTTCGCCACCTTCTAAAGAAAATCGTTTTTGTCCAACATATTTTGTTTGTAAAAACTGTTCGAAAGTTACAGCTTGGGTTAATTTAGAAAGTACATATTTTTTAGTTTCTGGTGTGTAATTTGGATGATTATCGTTTTCGTTCAATTTGTTTTGCCACCATTGTATTTCTTCAGGATTACGTATAAACATATACTCAACACCAATAGAATCGCAATAAATTCTTTCTAAATGAAAAATAATTTTATCTAATTTTTCTGGTCCAATTCCAAGAATATTTCCTGCATTAAAAACCGTATTTAAGTCTTGATTAGTTAGCCCAAAATTTTCAATATCTAATGTTGGTGTATATTGTCGGCGTTCTCGAACTGGATTTGTTTTTGTGAATAAATGCCCTCTGCTTCTGTAACCATCTATAAGTTTAATAACCTGAAACTCTTTTTGAACTTGTTCTGGAATTTGAGTTTTTACACCATTTAGAGTCTCTCCATTTGCATTATAGTCTTCAGTTCCAAAGTCATAGCCTTGAAAAAAAGCCCTTAAGCTAGGTTCTACTGAATCCGGATTTTGTAAGTATTGATCGTATGAATCGGCAAAATATGCTGTATGAGCTGCGTTTAAAAAGGAATACTTATCCATTGCTTATTTAAAACATCCTTATGTTGAAATATTTTTTCAAAAATACAACTTTTAGTAAAATTTGATATGCTTTTAGTATATTTATAACGATATTAAACCCCTTTTATTCAATTATGAAAACAACTTACTTTTTCAAAAAAGCCTATTTTATTCTTTTAATCCTTAATTGTTTAATTTTTAGCACCGTAAAAGCGCAAGAAAACCGTCAAAACACTAGTAGTAAATTTTGGCATAATGTTCGATTTGGTGGAGGAATTGGACTAAGTTTTGGAGATAATTTTTTTAGTGGAACTTTAGCACCAAGTGCCATTTATCAATTTAATGAGTCTTTTGCTTTAGGGATTGGTTTAAATTGGACGTTTAACGAACAAAAGAATATTTATAAGTCTAACGTTTTAGGCGGAAGTCTTATTGGATTATATAGCCCTATTGATGCACTACAGTTTTCTGTTGAATTAGAAGAACTAAATATTAACAGAGACTTTAACCAAAATTTTGTGAGTAATCCAGATGAAAAATTCTGGTATACAGCATTGTTTATTGGTGCTGGTTACAGAACAGGAAATGTGACGTTTGGAATTCGCTACGATGTCCTCTATGATAATAATAAAAGTATTTATGCAGACCCTTGGATACCATTTGTAAGAGTTTATTTTTAAATACTTCTCTAAAATTTATAGTGGCAAAAAAGTATTTCCTAATTCAACTTCTAAAGCTAAATCTTTAATTGAAATACTTCGTAAATTTTTAATAATACTCGATTTGAAAGGATATAAAATTTTATGAAGTGGGCAAGGTTTGTTTTCATCACATTCTTTTAAACTCAACATACAAGAATTGAAGTTTTTTTCTACTTCAATAACATCTACAATACTCATTATTGATTGCTTTCTATTGTCTTCACTTAAATAAAATCCGCCTTTAGGTCCTCTTGATGAAGAAATAATATTCTTTCTTGAAAGTTCTTGCAAAAGTTTAGCAATATAGGCTTGAGGAACATTTATAGGTCCTGAAATATCTTTAACCATTACCTTTTCATTATCATTAGAATTTAAGGCTAAAAACAAAACTGCTTTTATGGCATACTTGGATGATTTTGAAAGCATCTGAACTTAATATTAAGAAATTCAAAAATAAAAAGACATTTATGTCTTAAATATGATTTTTGTCATATTATAGAAGGTGTTTAGACCATACTTTTGCACAATAAACCTAAAAAAATATGAAAACACCAAAGATTTTATCACTATTCTTTGTCCTATTAATGTTTAGTTGTGGCGAAAACGAAGAAAAAAAACAAGAATCTTCTAAAGTAAAGCTTAAAACCACAGAAAAGAAAGCTGAAGTAAAAAAAACAACTACAAAACCTTCAGAAACTATTGATTTAACCAATAAAGGCGTTGGACCCATCTCTTCTATTACTTTAAATGCAGAAATAGATCAGGCTATGGCAGCCAATGGTAAGGAAATTTACAAAAAAATGTGTACTGCTTGCCATAGAGCAACCAAAAAATTTATTGGACCTCCTCCTGTAGGAATTCTTGAAAAACGTACTCCCGAATGGATTATGAACATGATTTTAAATCCCGATGGTATGGTAAAAAACGATCCTTTGGCTAAAAAACTGCTTATGGAATTTAACGGCTCACCAATGGCTAATCAAAATCTAAGCCAAGAAGAAGCAAGAGCTGTACTAGAATATTTTAGAACACTATAAATATATACCGATATGAAACCAACCCTAACAATGTTTCTTAGCATCTTTACTGTACTACTATTTGTAAGTTGTAATACTGATGCAAAAAAACAATCGACTACCAACCAATCAACAACAAGTAATGTTGATAAAACCAAAGGCCAGGCCTTTATTAAAGATGATGGTTCTACCCCCAATGTATTGCAAATTGCAATGGGATCTCCCGACCACACTACATTAGTTGCTGCAGTACAAGCCGCAGACCTGGAAAACACTCTTGTTAATGCAGGACCCTTAATGGTTTTTGCACCAACAAACGCAGCTTTCGATGCTTTGCCAGAAGGTACCGTTGCAAATTTACTTAAACCTGAAAACAAAAATGCTTTAGCAAATATTTTAAAGTATCATGTTACTCCTGGTAATTATTCTATAAAGCTCCTTAAAAAATTCAAAAAATTAGGTCAGGCTAATAATCAATATGTTACCATAGAAGTGAAAGGAGACGATGTATACATAGGTGGTGCTAAAATAATTGCAAGTATAAAAGCCGGAAACGGAATAGTTCATGTAATTGACAAAGTTCTATTACCCCCTACAAAAGAAAATTAAACACTAATTTATAATACCTTAACAATGAAAAATACATTTAAAATTTCTTTAGGATTTCTAATGATTGCAGTTGCAATTACGAGTTGTAATAACGGAAACTCATCAAAATCTAAAGGTGCTTTATCTTCCAGTGCAGCCGAAAAAGTTTACATAGCTCCTGGAGAACACGATGAGTTCTATGCCTTTTTATCTGGAGGATTTAGCGGACAATTAGCCGTTTATGGGCTACCATCTGGACGATTATTTAAAGTAATCCCTGTGTTTTCAGTAGATGCTGAAAAAGCTTACGGGTTTAACGAAGAAACCAAACCCATGTTAAATACATCTCATGGCTTTATCCCTTGGGGTGATTCACACCATCCAGATATGTCTCAAACAAACGGAGAGTTAGACGGTCGTTGGATTTTTATTAATGAAAATAACACTCCGCGTATTGCAAGGATTGATCTAACAACATTTGAAACAGTAGAGATTCTTGAAATACCAAATACAGCAGGAAATCATAGCTCTTCTTATGTTACCGATAATACTGAATATGTAATTGCTGGAACAAGGTTTAGTATTCCTATTCCACAAAGAGATATGCCTATAAAAGATTACAAAGGAAACTTTAAAGGTACGCTCTCTTTTATAAAAGTAGATCCTGAAAGCGGCGAAATGAACTTAAAATTTCAAATACTAATGCCTGGTTTCAATTATGACAAAGCACATCCTGGCAGAGGAAAATCCCATGGATGGTTTTTCTATACCACATATAATACAGAAGAAGCACACACACTATTAGAAGTAAATGCATCTCAAAATGATAAAGATTTTATTGCTGCTATAAATTGGAAGAAAATTGAAGCCTATGTTAACAATGGTGGTGGTAAAAAAATGGCTGCTAATTATGCACATAATGTATACGATGAAAGTACCCATAGTGCTACTTCTACAATGAAAAAAGAAGTTATTATGGTAGATCCTGCTGATGTACCTGGAGCAATTTACTTTTTACCTACACCAAAGTCTCCACACGGTTGTGATATTGACCCTTCGGGCGAATATATTGTAGCAAGCGGAAAACTATCGTCTAACCTTACTATACATTCTTTCACTAAAATGTTAGACGCCATCGAAAACGAGAAATTTGCTGGCGATGCGTATGGTATTCCTATTTTAAACTTTGAAGACATCCTTGCTGGAGTTGTAGAGCAGGCTGGTTTAGGCCCATTACATACTGAATTTGATGGAGAAGGTAATGCATATACGTCTTTCTTTATTTCTTCTGAAGTTGTAAAATGGAAATTAGGAACTTGGGAAGTTATAGACAGAAAAAATACATATTACTCTGTAGGTCACGTTATGATTCCTGGAGGAAACTCTCAAAAACCATATGGAAAATATTTATTAGCATTAAATAAAATTACTAAAGACCGGTATTTACCAACTGGTCCAGAAGTAACACAATCTGCACAACTCTATGATATTACTGGAGGGAAAATGGAATTGTTACTAGATTTTCCAACAATTGGAGAGCCTCACTATGCAGCAGCAATACCAGCCGATTTAATAAAATCTAAATCTAAAAAACTATATAAATTAGAAGAAAACAAACATCCTTATGCTGCACTAACAGATGATGACACCAAAGTTGTAAGAAATGGAAACGAAGTACACATCTATATGACAACGATAAGAAGTCACTTCAATCCAGATAATATTGAAGGTATAAAAGTTGGTGATAAAGTATATTTTCATGTAACCAATCTGGAACAGGATTACGATGTCCCTCATGGTATAGCAATGATTGGTGCACAAACTTCAGAGTTGTTAATCATGCCTGGACAAACCGAAACATTTATTTGGTACCCTAAATTAGTAGGTGTATGGCCATTTTATTGTACCGACTTTTGTTCAGCTCTACATCAAGAAATGCAAGGCTATGTAAGAGTATCTCCAAAAGATTCTGATATTGAATTGTCTTGGGGTTTAGGAGACGATGACGAGTAATACTAAAATACAAGGAGAATTTTGTTTTTAGTGTTTATTTTCCTGAAGAAGCGGGAGCAATTTGATCTTCTCCCGCTTTTAATTAATCGTAAATTTAACAAATGAAAAAGTCAAAAATATTAATGTTACTTGCTGCTTTATTGCCATTAGGGCTATTTATCTTCCCTTTATGGAATATTACTCTCGAAGCTCCTCAATACCCAATACCATTAGGAATGAATATCCATATTAATGATTTTTCAGATGCTCATCCTTATGATATTAAGAACATCAATTTAATGAATCATTATGTTGGGATGAAATACATTCCTGATGCTATTCCTGAATTTAAAATATTCCCTATAGGAATTCTTATAACTACGTTTATTGGACTTGTAATTGGGTTTAAATTCAACTACAAATGGTTCCTTGCTTGGTTTATATTAATGGTTGTTTTAAGCTCTGCTGGACTCTATGATTTTTATCTTTGGAATCACGATTACGGTCATGATTTAGATCCAAAAGCAATACTGAAATTCACAAATGCTGACGGTTCTCCCATGGGATTTCAGCCTCCTTTCTTTGGTTCTAAAGAGATCTTAAACTTTAGAGTACATTCTTACCCGCGGTTAGGAGCTTTATTTTTGAGCTTAGGAATAGGATTATCGTTATTTTCGTATTTTATTGGCAAAAAAGAACGACACAGTAGTAGCATTACTATTTAGAAGTACACATTTTTTAAACACTAAATCAAAGAACGCGCAATACCCTTTCGCGAACACCTTGTTTTCTAAAAATAAGTGCCATGAACAAAACACTAAAAAAAATTACTGTATTGATTGTATTAATATTACTGCTTGGGTGTAATGTGGGACCCAAGCCCATTGATTATGGACAGGATGGTTGTCATTTTTGTAAAATGACAATAGTTGACAAGCGTCATGCTGCCGAAATAATAACCCAAAAAGGCAAAATATACACATTTGATGCTACTGAGTGTATGGTTAATTTTTTAACCGAATTTGATGTTTCAAAAATAAAATTATTTCTAAGTAATAATTATTCAAACCCTGGAGAATTAATAGATGCTACTCAAGCTACTTTTATTATTAATACTAACATTCCAAGCCCTATGGGAGCATTTCTTTCGGCATTTAAAAACAAAGAAGATGCTCTTAAAAAAGGGGGGGACATCTATTCTTGGAGCGAATTATTAAGACATCTTAAAAATAAGTAAAATGACAGGAACTTTTTAATAAAATAATATTCATGAAAAAAGGAGTTGTCTTATTAATTACCTTCTTGATTTTTTTAGCTTTTAATGTATCTGCTGAAACAATTGTCGTTTGTTCTTCCTGTAAAATAAGCTCTATTAAAACCGCTATTTCTATAGCAAAAGACCACGATACCATTTTAATAAAAAAAGGCATTTACAAAGAATATGATATTGTTGTAAATAAACCCCTAAGCATAATTGGCGAAAACCTTCCTATAATTGACGGAGAATTAAAAGGAGAAATTTTTACTATCATTTCAAATAATGTTGTTATTGATGGACTACATATTATAAATGTTGGCTCAAGCTACACCAAAGATTATGCTGCAATACGGGTTAAAAGGAGTAGGAATTTTGTGATTCAAAATGTAATTCTTGAAAAATTATTCTTTGGCATTTATCTCGAAAAAGCTCGTGATGGAAAAATATTAAATAACAAAATAATAGGAAATGCTGTTATTGAACACAGTTCAGGAAACGGAATACAACTGTGGTATAGTAAAAACATAGTAATTGAAAATAATTTCATACAACAGGTTAGAGATGGTATTTATCTGGAATTTTCCGATAATTGTATCATTAAAAATAATGTTAGTGCAAATAATTTACGCTATGGTTTGCATTTTATGTTTTCTAACCATGATGATTATATTAATAATACCTTTGAAAATAATGGAGCTGGTGTAGCTGTAATGTTTTCAAAGCATATTAAAATGCTTAACAATACGTTTAAAAAAAATTGGGGTTCTGCATCCTATGGGTTACTTCTAAAAGAAATTAATGATGCCGAAATAATTGGTAATCTTTTTGAAGAAAATACTATAGGTATTAATATTGAAGGCACAAACCGAATTACTTACAAAAACAATAACTTTATTAGAAATGGCTGGGCATTGAAAGTTCGTGGTGCCTGTTATGCAAATTCCTTTATAAGCAATAATTTTTTGTACAACTCTTTCGATGTGTCTTACAATAGTAAGCTAAACGATAATATCTTTGATAATAATTACTGGAGCAATTACACAGGTTACGATTTAGACAAAGATGGTGTTGGAGATGTACCTTACCGACCTGTAAAACTGTTTTCTTATATTGTAAACCGGACTCCTGAAACCATTATCTTGTTGCGAAGTTTGTTTATAGATATTATTGATTTTTCCGAAAAAGTATCTCCCGTTTTTACACCAGATAATTTAATGGATAATCGCCCTTCAATTAAAAAAATAAAATGGTAACCATTACTAATTTACATAAAAAATTTGGCAAAAACATCGTGTTAAGTGGTATTGATCTTAATATTAATGAAGGCGGTATTTTTGCTATTCTTGGCCCAAACGGATCAGGAAAAACTACTCTTATTAAGTCCATTTTAGGAATGGTAATTCCTAATAAAGGCACTATAACAGTAATGGGAGAAAATATAAAACACAATTCGGCATACAGAAATAAAATTGATTATCTACCGCAAATTGCAAACTTTCCAAGCAATTTAAAAGTGAAAGAATTAATTACAATGATTAAAGATTTGCGTGGCAGAACCTCAGAAGATGAATACTTAATTAATCACTTTAAATTAGAGCCCTTTTTAAATAAAAAACTTGGTACTCTTTCTGGCGGAACCAAACAAAAAGTGAATATTGTTTTAACCTTCATGTTCGATTGCCCTTTAATCATCCTCGACGAGCCTACTGCGGGATTAGATCCAATTTCATTAATTCGTTTAAAAGAAATAATTAAAATAGAAAAAGACAAAGGCAAAACCATTTTAATAACTTCTCACATTATGAGCTTTGTTGAAGAAATTTCTGATGAAATTGTTTTTATTTTAGAAGGAAAAATTCACTTTAAAGGCACTATAGCCAAATTAAAAAAGAATACAAACCAACCCAACTTTGAACATGCAATTGCATCCATATTAATAGACAATCATGCTTAAAATATTAAAATATAGTTTTTACGATTTAATACGCAGCCGCTGGAGTTATGTGTATTTTATGTTTTATTTAATGCTTGGTATTGTCTTATTATTTCTTAATACCGATTTATCGAAAGCAGTAATAACATTAATGAATGTAATTATTGTTTTGGTTCCCTTAATAGGAACCGTTTTTGGAGTCATGTACTATTATAGCTCGAAAGAGTTTACCGAACTTTTGTTAGCACAACCTTTAAAACGTTCCTCCATATTTTTAGGGCAATATTTAGGCGTTGCCTTGAGTTTAACCATGAGTTTAATAATAGGCTTAGGAATCCCTTTTGTTTTCTATGGTTTATTTAAATCGAATGCCATTTGGGATTTCTCTCTTTTGCTAATTACCGGGGCTTTTTTAACATTTATATTTACTGCATTAGCATTTAATATTGCCATATCTAATGAAAATAAAATAAAGGGGTTTGGTTATGCTATACTTCTTTGGTTGTTTTTAGCCGTTATATACGACGGGGTGTTTTTAATGTTCTTAATTGTATTTGAAGATTATCCATTAGATAAATTGTCGCTATTCGGTATAATGCTTAACCCGATCGACCTCTCAAGAACACTTATCCTTCTAAAACTTGATATTTCAGCATTATTAGGATATACAGGGGCTGTATTTAAAAAATTCTTCGGAACAAACTTTGGATTAATAGTTTCAACTATAATGCTTTCTGTTTGGGTTATTTTACCTGTTTTAAGAATTGTATATATCTCTAAAAAGAAAGATTTTTAAAATTTAAATTAATTTCGTTATATTCGCATAGATATAACGAAATTAAAATGATTGCAGTAGAGCAAGCTATTAAATCTGTACAAAAAAACACTTCCCCTTTAGAATTTAAGGAAACTAAAAATGTTGTAAACGCTTGTGGCTTTGTATTGTTTGAAGATGTATTTTCTCCAATACATATGCCTCCTTTTAATCAGTCAGCAATGGATGGTTATGCAATTAATATTCACGATAAAACAACTTACAATTTAATAGATGAGGTTAAAGCAGGTGATGAGCATCAACCAATTTTAAAAACAGGTGATGCTGTACGCATTTTTACTGGAGCTGCAGTTCCAGAAACTGCAAATGCAGTAATCATGCAAGAAAAAGTTACTGTGGAAGGGCTAAAAATTGAAATTGATGATGTTGTTTCAAAAGGTAAAAATATTCGCCCATTAGGCGAACAAATTAAAAAAGGAAAAGTTGCATTAAAAAAAGGAACCAAACTAACTCCTGCTGCTATTGGTTATTTAACTTCATTAGGGATAACCGAAGTTGAAGTTTACAAAAAACCGTCCATTGCAGTTATTGTTACAGGAGACGAACTTATTGAAGCTGGGAAGCCTTTGCCTTTTGGCAAAATTTATGAAAGTAATTCTATAATGTTATTAAATGCTTTAAGCAGTCTCGGTTTTACAAATATTTCACAACACAAGATCAACGATAACTATACTAATACTTTAACAAAGTTAGATAAAGTCATTAAAAAAAATGATATGGTTATAATTACTGGTGGAATTTCGGTTGGCGATTACGATTTTGTAGGCAAAGCTTTAATTGAGCTTGGTGTAAAAGAAATTTTCTATAAGGTAAAACAGAAACCTGGGAAGCCTTTGTTTTTTGGAGTAAAAGAAAGCACTACAATATTTGCGCTTCCTGGAAATCCTGCTGCAGCCTTGAGTTGTTTCTATATATATGTAAATTCTGCATTGCAAAAAATAGCTGGAAATTCAGATTACTCGCTAACTAAAGTAATTGCAAAATCGAATTCAGAATATATTAAAAAAGGAGATAGAGCACAGTTTTTAAAAGCTATTTTAAAGAACGGAAATGTAACAATATTAGAAGGGCAAAGCTCTGCAATGCTTCACACTTTTGCTTTGGCAAATGCTTTAGTTTATGTGCCAGAATCTGTAAATGCAATTAATATTAATGATGATGTTGAAGTAATTATATTACCCATAAACTAAAACAGAATGGAATATAAAATTAAAAGCAGAATTTGGATTGAAACTAACAACAACGTTTTATTAGGTGAAGGAAGAATGCGTTTGTTAAAAGCTATTGAAAAAACAGGGTCTTTATCAAAGGCTGCTAAAACCTTAAAAATGTCTTACAAAAAGGCTTGGCATCTTATCGATACTGTAAATAAGGCAGCAAAAAAACCTGTTACAATTTCAAATATTGGTGGTAAAGGAGGTGGAGGAGCTCAATTAACACCTTATGGAAAATCTTTAGTTATTGCTTTTGAAAGTATCAATAAAAACTGTTGGAAATTTTTAGATGAACAGATAATAAAAATAAATAACCTTTAAATACTTATATCTTTAGAACACTTTAGGCACTATAAATTATGATTTTTGACATAGACCATATTTGGCTTTTTTTACTAATTCTGCCTGTTGTATCGTTTTTATATGCAAGTGTTGGTCATGGTGGAGCAAGTGGTTATCTGGCTTTAATGGCATTATTTTCTTTTGCTCCAGAAGCTATGAAACCAACAGCACTTTTGCTTAATTTATTTGTAGCTGCTATTGCTTTTTATTATTATTACAAAGAAGGATATTTTAATAAAAAATTGTTTTTCTCTTTTGCTATTACTTCCATACCATTGACTTTTTTAGGCGGAAAAATTGTAGTTGAAGCAATACTTTATAAGAGAATATTAGGAGTACTCCTTATTTTTGCCGTCCTAAAAATGTTGAATGTTTTCGAGAAAGAAAGCACAAAAATAAAAGATATAAAACTTTGGCAAGGACTTCTTATTGGTGGAGTTATCGGGTTCTTTTCTGGATTAATTGGTATTGGTGGAGGCATCATTTTAACACCGATAATCCTATTATTACATTGGGGGAAAATGAAAGAAGCCGCAGCCGTTTCTGCTTTATTTATTTGGGTGAATTCTGCTTCAGGATTAATTGGGCAATTAAGTAATGGTGTAACTATCTCTTCAGAATCTTTTGTTCTAGTAGGTATAGCACTAATTGGCGGAGTACTTGGTGGATATTTTGGAAGTAAAAAAATTGACAATAGAAATTTAAGATATATACTTTCATTTGTATTGATAATTGCTTCAGTAAAATTAATAACGCTTTAAATGAATGATAAAAAACACATCACTGGAATAATACTTGCAGGAGGGAAAAGCTCTCGCATAGGAAGTGATAAAGGATTTTTAGTGTTAAACGAAAAGGCTTTTATTCAGCATATTATTGAAGCGATGCAGCCTCTGGTAAAAGACATCATAATTGTTTCAAATAATCCGGATTATGATATTTTGAACCTTAAAAGAGTAAACGATTTAATAGAAAATTCCGGACCATTAGCAGGAATATACACAGGATTACATCATTCTAATACCGAAAATAATTTGGTGTTGAGTTGCGATGTACCTTTAATAAATACTGAAACATTAAAAAAACTGACAACCAATATTGAAGAGCATATAGATGTAATTCAACTTGAAAGTCAAGGCAAAACAATGCCACTAATTGCGATGTACAAAAAACATTGCAAAAATAAGTTTTTAAAACTTTTACAAAAAGGTGAAAGACGTTTGCGATTTGCAGTAAAACAATGCAAGGTTGAGAGTATTGTTTTAAATAAGGAATTAGAGAAGTTTACAGTAAATATAAATACACAATGCCATTTAAGAGACCTGTCAGGTTTTAAAAACCTGACAGGTCTAAAAGACAACAAACATGAAATTAACCATTAAATATTTTGGGCTTTTAGCTGAAGTCACTAAACGCAATGAAGAGCAATTAGACTTTTCAGGAACGCTAATTAATGAACTTCTTGATACTATTTATTTGAAATATCCTAAACTTAAAGAAATTGATTTTCAGGTGGCACAGAATAACGAAATAGTATCAAAAGAAACGATAATTACACAAACCGAAATAGCTTTATTACCTCCATTTGCAGGAGGATAAAATACATGACAAGATACGACAGACATATTATATTATCTGAAATCGGACAAAAAGGTCAAGACAAACTCACTCAAGCCAAAGTTCTGGTTGTTGGTGCAGGAGGTTTAGGTTGTCCTGTTTTGCAATACTTAACTGCTGCAGGAATTGGCACTATTGGGATTGTAGATTTTGATATAGTTGAAAAATCAAATCTGCAACGGCAAGTGCTTTTCGGCACATCTTCGTTAGGAAAAAATAAAGCAATTGCTGCAAAACAACGATTATTAGATTTAAATGATACTATTTCAATACACACTTATCCTGAAAAGCTAACACATAAAAATGTTTTAGAACTTTTTAAAGACTACGATATTATTGTCGATGGTACAGATAATTTTGCTACAAGATATTTAATCAACGATGCTTCAATTATCACGAACAAGCCTTTAGTATATGGAGCCATTTACAAATTTGAAGGTCAAGTGGCAGTATTTAATTATCAAAATGGCGCAAGTTATCGTTGTCTGTTTCCAACGCCTCCAAAAGAAGGCGCAATACCAAATTGCTCCGAAATTGGAGTGTTAGGAGTTTTACCAGGAATCATTGGTAGTATGCAAGCCAACGAAGTACTTAAAATTATTTTAGGTTTAGGAAATATTCTTTCTGGAAAATTACTTTGCTATAATGCTTTAACAACGCAAACTACAACTTTAATAATCCATAAAGTTGAAAGCGAAATCAAAAAAGTGTTATCAAAAAAAGAAAGTTTTCAAAATACTGTTGAAGAACTTAATTGTAATTTTAATCCACCCGAAATTTCAATTGAAGATGCTTTTAAAAAGAGAAACATTCAATTTATTGATGTTAGAGAAAAAGATGAATTTCCTAAAGTTGACAGTCTTAATCCAACGCATATTCCGTTAAGTGAATTAGAAAATAATCTTCATAAAATTGATTTAAAAAAGAAAAAAATAATCTTTTGTCAATCTGGAATTAGAAGTAAAAAAGCTGTCTCTGTCTTACAAAAGCATAATATTAACAATAGTTATAGTGTAAAAGAAGGTGCTTCAGAAATATTAGAATATATTTTTGCCCGAGAAAAGATATAAGACCGCTTCGCTCAAAGACAAAAGACAAAAGATTTATTTTTAGTTAACTAACAATCGGTTGAATATAAATTATAAAAACATAAAATTTAAAAGATTCCTGCCTTCGCAGGAATGACAATAAAAATGAAAGACAAGAAGCCCAAAAATGTATTTAAAGAAGGTGCAATTTCTTCAGAGTTTATAGCAACATCCATTGCAAAACATCAATCCAAAACAAGTATTGGTGCACACAATATTTTTTTAGGTCAAGTGCGTGCAGATTCAATAAATAATAGAACCGTTTCAGCTATAGAATACACAGCTTATGAAGAAATGGCAAATGCTAAATTTCACGAGATTAGAGAAGCTGCTTTTAATAAGTTCGATTTAAACTGTATGCACATTTATCACAGTCTGGGCAAAGTTAATGTTGGTGAAATCTGTATGTTTGTTTTTGTGTCTTCACCAAGGCGAAAGGAAGTTTTTAAAGCTATTGAATTTATAGTTGAAGCTATAAAAGCAAATGTTCCTGTATTTGGAAAAGAAATTTTTAAAGACAAAACGCATCAATGGAAAGTTAATTCTTAAGAGACAAGACCGCTTCGCTATTAGACAAAAGAAGCAAGACGCATAAACAATTAAACAATTAAACAAAACAACGAATAAACATAAGAAAACATCAAATAAAAAAACCTCAGAAGTTTTTAAAACCTGTGAAGTTTAATCAATAATTATTATGGTAGATATCACACATAAAAGCAACACTTTAAGAATCGCTACCGCACAAGCCATTGTAAAAGTTAGTAAACCTGAAACTATTGTAGCAATTGAAAATGATACAGTTCCAAAAGGAAATGTCTTTGCAATGAGCAAAGCAGCAGGTTTACTCGGTATTAAAAAAACACCAGATTTGCTTCCAGATTGCCATCCAATGCCTATTGAATTTACTTCTGTTGAATACCAAATAAACGGTTTAGAAATTAGTATTATCGTTACTGTAAAAACCATTTACAAAACTGGTGTCGAAGTTGAAGCTATGCATGGCGCAAGTATTGTGGCTTTAAATATGTACGATATGCTCAAACCTATTGATAAAGGCATCGAGATTCATCACATAAAACTATTGAGTAAAAAAGGCGGAAAGTCCGATTTTAGAGACCGTTTTAGAAAAGACTTAACAGCAGCAGTAATTGTGTGTTCCGATACAATTTCGGCAGGACAAAAAGAAGATAAAGCTGGCAAGGCAATTATTAAAAAATTGGAAGACTGTGATGTGAAAATTTCAGATTATATTATTATTCCAGACGAAAAAGAAATCATTCAGGAAAAAGCTAAAGGCTATCAGGAAAAAGGAATTGATCTTATTATTTTTACTGGCGGAACAGGGCTATCAAAAAGAGACGTAACACCTGAAGCTTTATTGCCCTTGTTAGACCGAAGAATTTCAGGGATTGAAGAAGCCATTCGTAATTACGGACAAAACCGAACACCTTATTCTATGCTTTCAAGAAGCGTTGCTGGAACCATAAAAAACAGTTTGGTCTTGGCGTTGCCAGGTTCCACAAATGGCGCAAAAGAATCGATGGAAGCTATATTTCCATCAGTGTTACACATTTTCAGAATTTTAAAAGGAGCAAGACACGATTAATGGACAGAAACAACAACATAATGACAGACACTTTTGGCAGAGTGCATACCTATTTGCGTATTTCACTAATAGAACGCTGTAATTTACGATGCACCTATTGTATGCC
>JADFSQ010000277.1 GCA_022560715.1 Bacteroidota bacterium | reverse complement strand
CTACGAATTAATGTTTTAGTCGTATAGTTATTAACGACATAACAATTTCAATTGTTTATAATTTTTTAACATTATTTTTAAAAATGTGATGATTTTATTATATATTTCCTCCTTATTAACTAACAAAAACTAATAATTATGTTTTCAAAATCAAATTTAATTTCGACGCTTGTAACTGCTCTTTGGGCTTATATAGGTGGCGGTTTATTATGGATAATTATTGCTACTCCTCTTTTGGAAGGTCATGAAGGTACAGCTACAGGAGTTTGGAAAGAATCCCCAGACCATCTACATTTAATTATTGGGTGTATAATTATGGCCTTTGCTTTTTCTACTATTTACTCTAAACTATCTGGAAGACATAGTCTTTTTCATGGTGCTAAATTTGGACTATCGGTTGGTATATTGATAGGTTTTGGTGATAGATTTATTGACTTTGCTGTAGCAAATATTATGGATTTAACTGGTACACTTATTAGTGCAGTAGTATATGTTGTTTGGTTTGCCGTTATGGGAATTTTGGCAAGTTTGGTTTATGGAAAAACGTCTTCAAGTGGAGATTAAATTAAATTAAAAATTTATGTAAAGCCCTCCAACTTTGAAGGGCTTTTTTTATATTTTTAGTCAATCAATATTTTGTATTCCCAAGGTTTTAAAGTGATTGTTTTCGTAGTAAATTCTACTTCTTTATCTATTATATAATCTAAATATTTACTTGTTAAAATATTATTTAAAGTTTGTTCTTGATTGGACATGTTTCCAATAAAAGTAATCTTACTTCCATTTTTGCTTCTTTGAAATATTAAAACAGCGTCATTATTAGTTTCGATTTTTTTATAAGATGCAGCTTCTTTTCCGCCATTTAAAGCTGTATTTGTATTTTTTAGTGTTCCTAATTTTACTAATAACTCCCAAGTTTTTCCTTTCGTTTTTGGAATAGAATCCTTTTCAAAAAATTTAAGCCTATGATTTAAATCGTACTCTTGTCCAGAATAAATTAATGGCATTCCTGAAACTAAATAGCTTAAAGCCAATATAGCTTCTTTTGCATCACCTAATCGTTCATCTACTGTTCCTGCCCAAGAGTTTTCATCATGGTTTGTAATAAAATTCATTAAGATGTCATCATCATCAAAATCATTAGACAATTTAACCATCAAATCATCCCAATCTTTTACGCTTTTCCTTCCTTTTGCTATTTCATTCATTAAATGATGTGCTTTCCAGCCATAACCCATATCAAACAAATTATCTTTCAAAAAATTAACATTATCAGATTCAGCTAACATAAACAGGTTTTTATTTTTACGTAATTGAGGAATGGCTTTTTTCCAAAATGAAATTGGTATCGGCTCTACATGATCACAACGAAAACCATCTATATTTTCTTTTTCAACCCAATATAACATATCCTCTATCATTGTTTCTTGTAGTAAATTATTCGTGTAATCTAATTGAGCAACGTCACCCCAACCTTTAGACGTACCATCATCATTTAATGGGTCTGTAATTTCACCTTTGCTGTTTTTGGCATAAAACTCAGGGTTAGTTTTTAACCAAGGATGGTCCCAACCTGTGTGATTTGGCACCCAATCTAAAATAACATAGATTCCATTATCATGTGCGGTTTTTAATAATGTTCTAAAATCATCAATAGTTCCAAATTCCGGGTTTACCCTTGTAAAATCTGAAACGGCATAATAACTTCCCAATGCTTTTTTGCGTTCTGCTTCATCTTCTATTAAATATGCGAAATCGCCTCCTGTGGCTTTTCGTTTAGTTTCGGAAATTGGAAAAATAGGCATCATCCAAATAATTTTTACTCCTAATTGTTTTAATTGAGGAATATCTTTTGTGAATTCAGCAAAAGTACCTTCAGGTGAATATTGACGAATATTAGCTTCATAAATCACAGCTGTTTCCATCATCTCTGGAGTAATTTCTGCTATTTTGTTACTGATTTCTTCAACGACTAGTACGCCGTTTTTCTTTTCTGTTTTACAAGACATAAAAGCTGTAAGTGAGATTACTATTAATATGTATTTTTTCATTTTACTGTTTTTTAAGTTTAACTTTTAGTTTTAGTTTTTCAGATGATTCCCATTGCAATGGAATTATTAATTTGTTGTTCGATGAATTCCAATTCACAGTAATTTTTTTTTCATTCAATTTAATGCGTTTAGGTTTCCAATCAATATTATGAATAATAAGCTCAATTTGTTTATTTTCTGAAGAATAGTTTTTACCAATTTGTGCTTTCATTTCAATTTCTAACCAACGCTTTTCAATTTCGGATTCAAATTCCAAAAGCTCATATTCTCCTTTTTCAAAAGCATTAGCAGTTTCTCCATCATCATTATATAGTAGTCTTTTACTACTTTTAACTGAAGCATCAAAATAATAGTGTATTTCAAAATTATTTGCATCATAATCATCAGTAGTTTGCATTGATTTTGCCATTGGAATAAAGGCTCCTGCTCTTACATAAGTTGGAATGGAATTTTCTTTTACTGAAACGGTTTTAGTTTGCCCACCATTGAATTTTTCGTCAGTATAAAAATCGAACCAAACATTGTTTTTCGGAAAGTAAATCTGTTTTTCTTTAACTTCTGAAAAAAGGATTGGTGTAATCAAAAAATCATTTCCCCACAGATAAGAGGTTACGTTGGTTTGCAAATCTCTATTATTAGGTTCTTCAAAAAATAGTGGTCGCATTAATGGTGTTCCGTATTGATTGTTTTGAAAAGCCAAGGTATAATTATAAGGCAATAATTTATAACGCAACTCGATAGATTGCTTTGCTAAAGCTTTGGTTTTAGGCTCTCTAAAAATAGGTTCAACTGGCACTTCTTCTTGTGCATGAGGTCTGTAAATAGGTTGAAAAACACCATATTGTAACCAACGTGTGTATAACTCATCGTCGAGGTTTGCGCCTGCAAAACCACCTAAATCTGAATGCATATATCCTAAACCTTGCATTGCCATTTGTAATGCTATTTTGGGTTGTGCTTGCAAACCTCCCCAAGTTCGGTTTACATCTCCAGACCAAGGAATCATCCCAAAACGTTGTGACCCAGAATATCCTGCACGCATTAAAATAAAAGGTCTTTGATTAGGAAACTCTTTTTTGTAACCTTCAAAAACCAAACGCGCCCAATCATGTCCGTAAATATTATGAACCTCATCGGCAGTTCCTGTTTTGTGTAATAATCCTGAAGGATGCACTTCGGGTTCTCCCAAATCTCCCCAAACTCCTTGCACTCCCATTTGGGCTAAGTCTTTATAAATATTCCAAAACCACTGCTTTCCTTTTGGGTTGTATATATCAATGAGTCCTGTGTTGCCAAAATAAAAATCGTAAGTAAATGGGTTTCCGAGAGAATCTTTTGCAAGAATATCCTTGTCAACAGCTTCTTGCCAACGATTAGAAGTTGTTAAAATAAAAGGCTCGGTTACTAAAATAGTTTTTATGCCTTTTGTTTTAAAATCTTTAATCATCTTTTTCATCGTTGGAAAAGAATCTTTAAAAACCTCAAGGTTTCCCATTGTTCCTTTTATGTCTTTTCCAAACCAATAAATATCAATAATAACAGCATCCAACGGAATATCTTCATCAATAAATTTGTTAATCGTTCTTCGGGTTTCGGCTTCGGAATGG
>JADFSQ010000276.1 GCA_022560715.1 Bacteroidota bacterium | reverse complement strand
ATTAAAATAATTGCTAAACATTATGGTAAAGTTATTAATACACAACAACTACGTGAGTTTAGTGAAACCACAAGATCAGGCAGTAGCTTATTAGGTTTAAGCGAAGCTGTTGAGAGGATGGGATTTCGATCTCTCAATGTAAAACTTAACTATACAAAACTATTAGAAGCAACTCTACCTTGTATTTTACATTGGAACAAAAACCATTATGTGGTACTTTATAAAATAAAAAGCCCATCTGCCTTTGGCATCTCCACTAAAGGGAGAAGTAACAATGCTAAAGTTACTTTTTATATTAGTGATCCAGCACATAGTTTGTTAAAATATAACAAAACAGATTTTTTAAAAAGTTGGATTGGCAACAACGCTACAGACCAAACCGAAGAAGGCATCGCTTTACTGTTAGAAACAACACCAAAATTCTATAGTTCAAGTTTTGAAGATAAAGAACCGCAATTAGGCTTTTCGTTTTTATCAAAATACCTTTTTAAATACAAACGCTTTTTATGGCAATTAGTCATTGGTTTGCTTGCAGCCAGTTTATTACAACTTATTTTTCCGTTTTTAACCCAAAGCATTGTCGATGTTGGTATAAAAAACCAGGATGTTCATTTTATTTATTTAATACTCTTTGCTCAACTCGCTTTGTTTGTTGGCAGAACAGCTATTGAAGTAATACGCAGTTGGATTCTTTTACACTTAAGTACACGCATCAACATTTCGTTGGTTTCCGATTTTTTTATAAAACTCATGAACTTGCCCATTGCATTTTTTGATACTCGAATGACAGGCGATATTTTACAACGCATAAATGACCATAAACGTATTGAGCGTATTTTAACAACTTCGTCTTTAAGCGTACTGTTTTCAATGGTTAATCTTATAGTTTTTAGTTTTGTATTGGCATACTATAACCTGCTCCTTTTTGTGATTTTTCTAGCAGGAAGTTTCCTGTATTTCCTTTGGATTGCTATTTTCTTAAAAAAACGTAGAGATTTAGATTATAAACGCTTTTCGCAAGTAAGCCAAGAACAAAGCAAGGTCATTGAACTTATTAATGGAATGCAAGAAATAAAACTCCATAATGCTGAAAAACAAAAGCGATGGGGTTGGGAGTTTTTACAAGCTCGTTTATTTAAAATTTCAATTGAAGGCTTAGCATTGGAACAATACCAAAGTGTAGGTTCAGGCTTTATAAACGAGGTAAAAAATATTTTAATTACTGTATTATCTGCAAAGTTAGTAATTGATGGTGAGATTACTCTCGGGATGATGTTGGCTATAAGTTATATTGTGGGACAATTAAATTCGCCAATTGCACAGCTTATTAATTTTATTCGTGAACTACAGGATGCTAAAATATCCTTAGAACGTCTATCAGAAATACACAATAAAGAAGATGAAGAACAACAAGATGTTGATAAGATTACTGAAATTCCATCAGATTCAGATTTGCTATTATCTAAGGTTTCTTTTAGATATATAGGTTCAGACCAAATGGTTTTACAGGATTTAGATTTGCAAATTCCTGCAAATAAAATAACAGCAATAGTTGGCGTAAGCGGTAGTGGGAAAACAACATTAATGAAACTACTTTTAAAATTCTATGAACCTAATAAAGGTACTTTAAAAATAGGTAGTTACAATTTGCAAAATGTGTCTCAAAAAGCATGGCGTGGCGAATGTGGTGTGGTGATGCAAGAAGGCTATATTTTTAATGACAGTATTGCTAATAATATTGCAGTTGGTGTAGATTATGTCGATAAAAAGAAATTGGCACATGCAGTAGATGTTGCAAACATAAGTGAGTTTATAGAAAGTTTACCATTATCGTACAATACAAAAATAGGAATGGAAGGTGTTGGTATAAGTACAGGACAAAAACAGCGTTTGCTTATTGCAAGAGCAGTTTATAAAAATCCAAATTTTCTGTTTTTTGATGAAGCAACATCTGCTTTAGATGCCAATAACGAAAAAGTAATTATGGAAAAATTGAATACTTTTTTTAAAAATAAAACGGTGTGGTTATTGCACATAGATTAAGTACAGTTAAAAACGCATATCAAATTGTGGTTTTAGATAAAGGTAAAATTGTAGAAGTTGGAAATCATAAGTCTTTAGTGAAACAAAAAGGAAATTATTATAATTTAGTAAAGAATCAGTTGGAGTTGGGGGATTAGTGCTCAGTGTTCAGTCGCAGTATTCAGTGTTCAGTCGCTGTAGGCAGTTTTTAGTCCACAGTAAGCAATAAAAAAGCATAATTAATCATAAAAAAATCAGTGCAATCAGCGTTCTATAAAAAATGAATAAAACAAACAAACATATAGAAGAATTAGAACTGCGTAGCGAAGAAGTACAAGAAATACTAACTCAAGTACCACATTGGATGATACGTTGGGGAAATGTCTTGTTTCTTGTTTTAATTTTACTGTTGTTGTTTTTGTCGTGGTTCGTAAAATATCCCGATATAATACAATCTGAAGCTTTAATCACAACACAAATTCCACCACAAAAAGAATATGCAAAAACTTCAGGAAATTTTGATGCAATTTTAGTTAGTGATAATGAAGTTGTAAAGGATAATCAAGCATTGGCTATTATTGAGAATACTGCTAATTATCAAGATGTTTTTTTGTTAAAAAGCATTATTGATACTATTAAAGTGAACAACAAATCGTTTTACTTTCCAATAGATAGTTTGCCAATACTATTTTTAGGCGATATAGAGTCTCAATATGCCTTATTTGAAAACAGTTATATACAATATCAACTTAATAACGAACTTGAACCTTTTTCAAATGAAGCCATTGCAAACAGGTATTCTATTTCAGAATTAAATAGGAGATTGCAAAGCTTAAAATCACAAAAAGAGATTAATAAAACCGAACTTAATTTTAAACAAAAAGATTTAGAGCGCAGCAAAACACTATATGAAAAAGGGATTATTTCTACTCAAGATTATGAGAATAAACAATTAGAGTTTGCACAAGCAGAGCGCAATTATAAAAACTTTGAGTCTTCAATCTCTCAAATGCGAGAAGCAATAAGCAATGCTCATAAAACTTCAAAAGGTTCAGAAATTAATCGAATAAAAGAAGAAATGACTTTGCTAAAGAGTGTTATTCAATCTTTTAATCAACTAAAAAAAGCAATTAAAGATTGGGAATATCAATATGTTTTACAATCAAACATTAATGGGATAGTATCATTCCTAAACTACTGGAATACTAATCAAACTGTTACTCAAGGTGATTTGGTGTTTACCATTATACCAAGTAAAAATTCATCTTTTATTGCAAAATTAAAAACACCTGCACAAAACTCTGGTAAAATAAAAATTGGTCAGCGTGTAAACATAAAACTAGAAAATTATCCTGATGCGGAATTTGGGACTTTACAAGGTACAGTGAATTCTATTTCTCTTATTCCGAACGAAGATGGACTGTATTTAATTGATGTTGAGTTGCCAGAAAAACTTATCACATCATACAATAAAGAACTGGATTTTAAGCAAGAAATGCGTGGTACAGCTGAAATTATTACTGAAGACTTGCGACTTATTGAACGTTTCTTTTATCAGTTTAAAGATGTGTTGAAACGATAAATCGATATTATAATGCGCAACAGGAAAATTAATTACAATTTTGTTGAACGTAAAACATTAC
>JADFSQ010000275.1 GCA_022560715.1 Bacteroidota bacterium | reverse complement strand
TGGATAGTCAGGTAATATTAGTATCAACATCTAAAAAATTGATTGATTCAATTTATGGTGAAGCTAATAAGCAAATAAAATTACTTCCTCGATATGACATTGCTAAAAGGGTAATTGATAATTCTAAACTTATTTATGTAAAATCCAATAGCATAGCTCTTGATTTAATCAATGAATATGCACCTGAACACTTTATGATTTGTACAAAAAATGAAGATTTTTTTATTGAAGGAATTATAAATGCAGGATCTGTTTTTATTGGAAATTATACGCCAGAAAGTGCTGGGGACTATGCTTCTGGTACAAATCATACATTACCAACAAATGGATTTTCTAAAGCTTATTCCGGAGTGAATTTAGATAGCTTTTTAAAAAGTGTCACGTTTCAAAAAATATCAAAAGAAGGACTAATAAATATAGGTAAAACTATAGAATTAATGGCCGAAGCCGAAGGCTTACAAGCACACAAAAATGCAGTATCAATCAGATTAAAGAGTTTAAACAATGAAAATGTCTAAAATGAATAATGAGAATTCTTTCCCTTTGGGAAAGATGTCCGAAGGACAGAAAGGGTTTTTTGAATTGAATGATTTTGTTCGCAATAATATCAAATCACTAAAACCATACTCATCCGCAAGAGATGAGTTTAAAGGTTCAGATAGTAATCTAATTTTTTTGGATGCAAATGAAAACCCTTTTGAAAATGGTGTAAATCGTTATCCTGATCCACAACAAATTAAATTGAAATCATTGCTTTCAGAAATTAAGGGTGTTTCAGTAAAAAATATCCTTCTGGGTAACGGAAGTGACGAGGTTTTAGATTTAATTTTCAGAGCTTTTTGTGAACCAAATAAAGATAACATAATCATTTTGCCACCAACTTATGGCATGTATAAAGTGTTGGCAAATATTAATGCAGTTGAAATTATTAAAGTCCAATTGGGTAAAAATTTTCAACCTCAAGTACAACAGATATTAACAGCTTCTAACGGTAATAGTAAGCTGCTATTCCTATGTTCGCCAAATAATCCAACAGGAAACAGTTTTAACAAGGGTAAAGTTGAAACCTTAATTAATAATTTTAAAGGTATTGTTGTTATTGACGAAGCATATATTGATTTTTCAAAAGAAGAAAGCTGGTTATGTAGATTAAACGAATTTTCAAATTTAATAGTGACTCAAACTTTATCTAAAGCCTATGGAATGGCTGGAATAAGGCTTGGAATTTGCTACGCATCTACAGAAATCATTAAAGTTTTGAACACAATAAAACCGCCATATAACATCAATGAATTAACACAACAAAGAGCTTTAGACCAACTCACAATATCTAATATTATAAATTCCCAAGTAAATTCTATTCTTAAAGAAAGAGAAATCTTAATCAAGAATTTAAAATCTATTGATTTTATAAATACAGTACATCCAACGGATGCCAATTTTGTGCTTGTAAAAGTAGATGATGCTAATAAGCGTTATAATCAGCTTATTAAAAAGGGAATTGTTGTTAGGAACAGAACAAATCAACCACTTTGTAAAAACTGTCTGCGGATAACTGTTGGAACAGAAGAGGAAAATCGAAAATTAACAAAGGCACTAAAAGACATGCAAGGTTTTTAAAACCTTGTAGGTTTAAAAATATGAATAACCAAAATAAGATTTCCACTTAAGTGGAAAATAAATATGAAGAAAATATTATTTATAGATCGTGATGGCACCATCATAAAAGAAACAGCTGATGAGCAAATAGAAGGGTTTGAAAAACTTAAATTTTACCCCAATGTTTTTCAGTACTTAAGCAAAATTGCCAAGGAATTAGATTTTGAAATCGTTATGATTACGAATCAGGACGGATTAGGAACTGATGCATTTCCTGAAGATACTTTTTGGCCAGTACACAACTTTATAATAGAATGTTTTAAAAATGAAGGTATTGAGTTTAAAGAACAGTTTATCGATAGAACGTTCCCTAAAGACAATGCTTCAACTCGTAAACCAAATACTGGTTTATTAACTAAATATTTTTCTGAAGAATACGATTTAAAGAATTCTTTTGTAATAGGTGACAGGCTTACAGATATTGAACTCGCCAAAAATCTTGGAGCAAAAGGTATTTATATAAATAACAATACCTATTTAGGTGCTGATGAAATTAAAGTAAAGCGAAATGAATTAGATGCATTTATTGCACTTGAAACTAATAACTGGGAAGAGATTTATGCATTTTTAAAAACAGAAGACAGAACAGGAAGCATTGTTAGAAATACCAATGAAACTAAAATAAACATAGAATTAAATCTTGATGGCACAGGAAAAGGTAGTATAAATACAGGAATTTCATTTTTCGATCACATGTTAGACCAATTAGCACGACATGGACAACTGGATTTGCTGATAAATGTAAATGGCGATTTGGAAGTTGATGAACATCATACTATTGAAGATACAGCAATTGCTCTTGGTGAATTATTTAGTCAGGTTTTAGGCAGTAAACTCGGAATAGAACGCTATGGTTTCTGTTTGCCAATGGACGATTGCTTAGCACAAGTAGCCATTGACTTTGGTGGACGAAATTGGTTAGTCTGGGATGTTAATTTTAAACGAGAAATGATAGGTAAAATGCCTACAGAAATGTTTATGCATTTCTTTAAATCATTTACCGATGGTGCAAAATGCAATTTGAATATTAAAGCAGAAGGAATCAATGAACACCACAAAATAGAAGCTATTTTTAAAGCCTTTGCAAAAGCTATTAAAATGGCTGTAAAACGTGATGTCAGCAACATGATTTTGCCTACCACTAAAGGGGTTTTGTAAACAAAACAAATCCCAATAAATAAATCACAAATTCCAAATAGGAAATTTTTGGAATTTGGAATTTTAATTTTGGGTTTTT
This sequence comes from Bacteroidota bacterium, assembly GCA_022560715.1. Classification (GTDB taxonomy): domain Bacteria; phylum Bacteroidota; class Bacteroidia; order Flavobacteriales; family Flavobacteriaceae; genus PRS1. The sequence goes on along the minus strand of JADFSQ010000275.1, from coordinate 769 downwards.
TGAATTACAATTTTGAAAACCAAAAGATGAATTTAATAAAAAATAAAATTTGAAATTAGTAATAATAGATTATGGAGCTGGAAATATAAAGAGCATTCAATTTGCTTTTAAGCGGTTAGGAATTCTTGCATTATTGTCAAATGATATCAATGAAATTGTATCAGCCGATAAAATTATATTTCCAGGTGTAGGCGAGGCATCTAGTGCAATGCAAATGCTACGCAAAAGCAAATTGGATAAAGTTATTCCAACCTTAAAGCAACCAGTTCTCGGTATATGTTTGGGAATGCAGTTATTGTGTAATTCAACTGAAGAAAGAAATACGAAGGTATTAGGAGGTTTTGATGTAGATGTAAAACGATTTTCCGGCAACCTAAAAGTCCCACAAATGGGATGGAATACAATTACTAATTTAAAATCGGAATTGTTTTCTGGTATTAAAGACAATGAGTATATGTATTTAGTGCATAGTTATTATGCAGAGCAATGCCCTCAAGCAATAGCAACTACTAATTATGATATTGAATATGCTTCAGCATTGCAATATAAAAATTTTTATGGTGTACAGTTTCACCCGGAAAAAAGCAGTGTTGAAGGAGAGAAAATTCTTGAAAATTTTTTGAAACTGTAACATTCTGAATTTATTTCAGAACCTTTTTATTATATAAAAAAGTTAGTGAAAAATAACAGATCCTGAAACAAGTTCAGGATTGATTAATAATTTAATCAATGAGACTTATTACAGCAATAGATATTATAGACGTAAAAT
>JADFSQ010000008.1 GCA_022560715.1 Bacteroidota bacterium | reverse complement strand
GCAACGTTTGAAAGAAGCTTCAGAAAAAGCGAAGATCGAATTATCTTCTTCATCAAAAACCGAAATTAATTTACCTTACATTACTGCAACTTCCAGTGGACCAAAACACTTGGTTCGTACGCTTACAAAAGCAAAATTTGAGCAATTGATAGACGATTTAATTAAACGTACCATCAAGCCTTGCGGAACTGCATTAAAAGCAGCCGGATTAAAAAAAAGTGATATTGACGAAATTATTCTCGTTGGCGGTTCAACACGTATTCCGGCAGTACAAGAAGCTGTAGAAAAATTCTTTGGTCAAAAACCAAATAAAGGTGTAAATCCTGACGAGGTTGTAGCTGTTGGAGCTGCAATACAAGGAGGCGTTTTAAGTGGAGATGTTAAAGATGTGTTGCTTTTGGATGTTACACCATTATCGCTTGGGATAGAAACAATGGGTAATGTAATGACGAAATTAATAGAAGCAAATACAACGATTCCTACTAAAAAATCGCAGGTGTTTTCAACTGCAGCCGATAATCAGCCTTAGGTAGAAATACATGTGTTGCAAGGTGAACGTGCTATGGCAGCCGAGAATAACACTATTGGTCGTTTTCATTTATCTGATATTCCACCAGCACAACGTGGTACTCCTCAAATTGAAGTGACTTTCGATATTGATGCCAACGGAATTATCCATGTTTCAGCAAAGGATAAAGCCACGAATAAAGAACAAAACATTCGTATTGAAGCCTCTTCTGGTTTGACCGATGAAGAAATAGAGAAAATGAAAAAAGATGCAGAGGCTAATGCAGAAGCAGATACTAAATTAAAAGAAACTGCTGAAAAACTGAATAGTGCTGATGCGATGATTTTTCAAACGGAAAAACAACTTAAAGAATTTGGTGATAAATTATCGGACGATAAGAAGAAACCAATTGAAGAAGCTTTAGAGGAATTGAAGAAAGCTTATGAAACCAAAGATGTAGAAGTTATTGAACCTGCTTTAGAAAAAATTAACGAAGCATGGAAAGTTGCTTCCGAAGAAATGTACAAAGCACAAGCAGAAGCTCAAAAAGGTGGAGATACTACATCAGATGCAAGTCAAAACGGTGAAGAAACCGAAAGTAATGTAGAAGATGTTGATTTTGAGGAAGTAGTAGAAGAAGAAGAAAAAGAAGACAAAAAATAATCTTCAACCTTTTAAATAGTTTAAAAGCGTAATCAGAAATGGTTGCGCTTTTTTAGTGACTCTTTCTCAATAGCAAACGAATCCTCACAGGTTTTCAAAACCTGTGAGGATTTTTTAAGAGGAGGTTTTAAACTATGCTGCCACAATAAATTAATGATTACATTTGAAATATTATTTTATAGTTTTTCTAAAATATAAAACATTGTTGTCCGAGTAAAAATTAAATAAGCCGTTAAAGCATTGTGTTTGTTATTGTTTAGAGGTTTTAAACAATTGATGCCTTGTTTTTAATAAAAAGAAAGGAAATATGAATTATCGAACCTCACGAATTTTAACCATTACGCTGTCAATTAGTTACAATGTAGTCTTGATTCTTTGTTCTTACAGCGTAGCGGTCTTAAGTCTTTAGTTGGACACTACTTAATATATAATTAAACCCTTCATATAAATTTATACGAATATGCTTTCGCAAGAAATAAATAAAACTGCTAAACTCACACAACTCCTCAACATAAAACACCCAATTATTCAAGCGCCAATGTTTTTGGTTTCTAATACAGCAATGGTTATTGAAGCTATGAAAGGTGGTATTGCTGGTTGTATTCCAGCACTTAACTATAGAACATTAGATGAATTAAGAGTTGCCATAAAAGAATTAAAAGCAGCAAAGATTGAAGGAGGTTCATTTGGATTTAATTTAATAGTAAACAAGTCTAATATTAAATATAAAGGACAATTAGAAGTGATTTGCAACCAAGGCTGCGATTTTATTATTACTTCTTTAGGAAGTCCGGAAACTACTATTAAACAGGCGAATAAAGTTGGTATTAAAGTGTTTTGCGATGTGGTAGATTTAAAATTTGCTCAAAAAGTAGAACATTTAGGTGCAGATGCTATTATTGCTGTAAATAATTTGGCTGGAGGACATCGTGGAGGTTTATCTCCTAAAGATTTAATAAAGCTGTTGGTTGTTAATTGTAGCATTCCAGTAATTTCGGCTGGTGGAGTGGGTTGCAAAGCAGATATTGATGATATGTTAGGTTATGGAGCAGCAGGTGTTTCGGTTGGAAGTCCTTTTATCGCTTCAACCGAAGCTAATGTAACCCAAGAATACAAACAAGCATGTGTCGATTATGGAGCAGACGATATCGTGATGACCGAACGTATTTCGGGTACGCCTTGTACAGTAATCAACACACCTTATGTGCAAAAAATTGGCACCAAACAAACGTGGATTGAAACTGTTTTAAACAAGAACAAGAGACTCAAGAAATGGGTAAAAATGATTCGCTTTTCTATAGGTATGAAAGCTACAAAAAATGCAGCCACTAAAACTACTTATAAAACCGTTTGGGTTGCAGGACCAAGTATTGAGCATACTACTGAAATTTTATCGACCAAAGATATTGTTGCTAAATTTGTAAATTGAACGTATTATCTGTTCTTAAAAAAACTAAATGAAAATTGAAACCGAAAACCAACTTCGAGAGCTATACGATTTGCCAAGTGGTAGAGCAAAAGATAAAGTATTTTCAATTTTAGATAAACACGCTATAAACTTTATTAGCAAATCACCATTTATCGTATTATCTACTTCTAACAAGAATGGGAAAATGGATGCTTCACCACGAGGTGGCAATCCAGGATTTGTTAAAGTGCTTAACAGTCAAGAAATTGTTATTCCGGATGCAAAAGGAAACAATAGAGTAGATAGTTTAATTAATATTGTCGAAACTGGACGTATTGGAATGTTGTTCCTTATTCCAGGAGTTGATGAAACCTTACGTTTAAATGGGGCAGCTTTTATAACTTCGGATACAAAGTATATAGAAATGTTTTCGTCTGAAAAAATACCAGTAAAAACCTGTTTGGTAATTAAGGTAGAAGAGGTTTTCTTACATTGTGCGAAAGCATTTATGCGTTCTAAATTATGGCATGAAAACTCAAAAATAGAGCGTAGTGAACTGCCAACTATGGGACAAATGCTCAGTGACCAATTAGGCTTTAATGAAACACCTGAAACCCAAGAGGCTATGGTTAAGCGTTACCAAAAGGATTTGTGAAGTAAAATTTATCGAGAACTTTAGCTTGTGTGACTTTTGGGATTACTTGCAATTACAAATTATGTTAATAACACTTCTTAATTTTTACACGTAAGTAGTTGATTACAAGTTTATAAAAACTACTTTCGCTCCTTGCCTACCGTAGGAAAGTATTGTATGATATAGACAATTGAAAAAGTCCATGTCTTAACATTACACACCATTTGAAACAAAATGCATAAGTAAAGTCTAAACAAGCATATGACATCATTTAAAGAAATAATATTATCGCTTTTCGAGGCTTCAAGAGAACGACTAAAAAACCCTGCAATAGGAACGTTCATTCTTTCTTGGATGGCAATTAATTGGAGATTCCTGGCAATCTTATTTTTTTCTGATTCTTCTTTAATAGATAGAATTAGGCTTATTGAAAACGATTATCTTAAACTAGATTTAAACCTTTGGTATCCATTATTGGTTATGGTAATATATATGCTAATACTACCAAATCTAATGGCCATTTTTGATTCAATCAATCAAAAATCAATTTCATTCAGAAAAGGTTTAAGTAACAAGAACAAACTAGATGACATTATTGCAAGAAATAAACACAGTTTAGAAGATGTAGTAGCACAACAAGAAATTGCTGCTGAAAAAAGGCAACTAGAATTAATTCAACAGGGAAGTCCTGATGTTTCTAAACTAAAACAACAAATTGAAGATTTAAAAAATCAAAATAGTCTATTGCTTGAAAAAGAAAATTCAGAAACTGTAAAAACAGTAACCAATGAAGAAGATAAAACATCAACAAATAGTAAACAAATTTCAAAGCGTCCAGTAAGAAAACCTACCACTAAAACTAAAACGGATGAATCAAAAGAGGTAAAACCCTTGCCAACGTCGGATAAATATCCTGCCATGCGTGAGAATGTAATTAAGAATATAGCTAAATCTGAAAAAGAGTGGATTCTTCTTTATGGCTTTTATTCAAGCAATTTTGGGAAGAAAGAATTTACACGTGACCAGTTAAGAGATGCTTATAAAGAGACAAAACGAAAAACAAGAAGTAGACAAATGAATATTTCGAACAATATTGGTAATTTGGTAAAACATGGTTTTATTCGCTTTCTAAATGATGAGGAAATGCTTTTAACGGATGTTGGACGTGAGCTGGTAAAAGAAATTCTAAATAGATAGACGGTGTGTAACAAAGAACTGTGGTAAAAAACAAGTAAAAACCCATTAGGAAAACTAATAGTTATGTTAAAAGCAAAAACTAGCACTATCTATCTCATAGGTAAAAATTACACTTAAAACAAAAACGAGAGTAATTTTTAACTATATTTACACTCGTTAAGCAAAAGAGAGTAAAACTTACCTTCGTTCTAGTATGAGAGACTTTAAAAAAGATAAGCCTTATAATAGTTTACCTATTCTGCCTCCAAGCATAGACTTGGAAACCACAGAAATCTTACGTAAAACTATTACCGCAAGTAGAGCGTTAGCCCAATTAAATGGAGCAATAACAAACCTTCCAAATCCTAGATTGTTTTTAGACACAATTCATTTGCAAGAAGCAAAGGCGAGTTCTGAAATCGAAAATATAATTACTACTAATGATGAATTGTACAAATCTGTAATTGCAGACAAAAAATTTGAGAATCAAACAGCAAAAGAAGTTATAAATTACAAAGATGCTCTTTGGTACGGACTAGAACAATTAGAATCAAGACCTTTCATTACTACAAATCTCTGTATTGAAATAATGCAACGTATCCGACAAAATACCTCCAATATTAGAACGACACCTGGAACCACACTTTCCAATAATAAGGGAGACGTTATTTATACTCCTCCATCAGGAGAATCTGTAATTAGAGAAAAATTAGGAAATCTTGAAAAGTTTATAAATGAGGACAACTCATTAGACCCTTTAATAAAATTAGCATTACTACATTATCAATTTGAAGCAATACACCCTTTTTCTGACGGAAATGGCAGAACAGGACGAATACTCCTCTTGCTATATCTTAAAATTGAAAATCTACTTGATATTCCTGCAATTTATTTGAGTGAGTACATCATTAAAAACAAGTCGGAATATTATAAAAGGTTAAGACAAGTAACAGAAAAAGAAGATTGGGAAAGTTGGATAATGTATATCTTGGACATGATTGAATGGACTTCTAAAAGGGGAATAACGAGATTAGAGGATATTTTAAATTCAATGAAAACAACTTCAGAAGAAATTAAAAAGGAACTTCCAAAAGCGTATTCTAAAGACTTAATAGAAATATTATACAAACTTCCATATACAAAAAGACAGCATTTAATTGATGCAGGACTAGGAACAGCAAAAACCGTAGGGAATTATTTGATAGCATTAGAGGAAAAAGGTTTTCTGAAATCTGTAAAATTGGGAAAAGAAAAACTTTATCTTAATCACCGACTAATGACAATACTTGAAAAAGAATAACGTGTGGTAACTATGTAGAAAATAATAGCTGAAATAGTAGTAAATTCAAGGGTTGTAGCTCACTTCAACTTTTTCAAAGTTTAAAGTTCCAAAAATATTTTGCAACATTAAAAACTTCAAATTCATATTTAAACCTGAACCTTGAAATTCTTTTTCATTAAAGTTATAAACTATTGACAACAAGTTTTAAAAGTTATCTTCGCTCCTGCCTACCGTAGGTAGGTATCGTATGATATTGGCAATTGAAAAAGTCCATATCTTAATATTGTGCCCCATTAGAGTTTAAATTGAAAATATAATTTTTCAATGTACTATAATCCTAATTCCATTATTTTTTTAGAGAGTTCATCTTTTTTTCGATTATCAATAGAATCACATACTTGAATATAATAAGATATAATATCTTTATTGCTAATACTCATCTTAATCAATCTTCCGCTAGGTAAAGAGGTCACCCCATCATTTTCAATATTAGAAATAGTATTCTTACTAAAGCCTAGTATGACACTTAATGTAGATGCAGGAATATGATATTTTTTTCTAAAACTAATAATCTCATTTGGAGCTGCTGCACCTTTAGCAATAAGGTAAGAACTCTTTAATGCTTTCATATTACGGTTAACTTGACTTTTTGTGTAATATTCAACTTTTTTTTCTCTATTAATTATACCAGTATCTTCATTTACTTCATAATCTAAATAATACACCTCCATATATGTCAATTTAATATTTTTGAATATTTTATCTATAGATCTTTGTAATTCATTCGTAGGTTGATTTTCTCTTGTTAATATTTTTTTTACTTCCATAACTTTAGTTTTTAAACGGTTGACTCATTGGGTAATCTGGTATATGATTAGAAAAAATTAAAATTTGTAGACCATCAACTTCAAGTCCATATTTCAAATAAATTTCTACATTATCATTCCCAACTAATACACGAAAAGCACAGACACTAAAATCAGCACCTCCTGAAGGATCAATCCCTCTGTAATAATTTTCAGGTGTAAGATTCAAAATAGCATATTCAATGTTTTCTTCGTTAATGTCATAATCAAGCATCAAACTTTCTAATTCAGAACTAGCTTTTCTCGTAAAAGTTATATCAACACCTTCAGAGATTCTTTTTCTTGTCTCGGAAATAAATTCCTGTATGATTCTGATATTATCAATCGTACTTGGTAATTCTGTCATTGATATACTTAGTTCTTTTGCAAATATACATAAAATAATTATAATTCCCAATCATTGGGAAAATTAAATAATAACGTGTCACAACAAAGAACTGTAGTATAAAAGCAATAACGGCTGAATTTCAGATATGAAATTCGAGCCGTTTGTGTAATCTGAAAAGTCAGTCTAGGCTCGTCTTTCAGATTTTCACGCGGTTGAGCAGCTGCCGAGTTGATCACAAGCCAATCCGTTCTCAATTTTTACATAAACGATAAGCGTCTCTCTTAAACCCCTTTAAAAACACGTTTTTACGTAAAACACCTTTTAATGTTCCGTCCATTTTTCACATTATTCATCCAACAAATCCGGGCGACGTTCTTTAGTACGTTTATAGGCTTGTTCTTCTCGCCATTTTTCTATTTCAGGAAAATTACCACTAAACAATACTTTTGGTACTTTCCAACCTTTATAATCTCTTGGTTTTGTATAAATTGGTGGTGCTAATAAATTGTCTTGAAAGGAGTCGGTTAGGGCAGAGGTTTCATTTCCTAATACACCTGGAATTAATCGTATTATAGCATCGCAAAGCACTGCTGCACCAAGTTCGCCACCAGACAGCACATAATCGCCAATGGATATTTCCCGTGTTATAAATTGGTCGCGTACACGTTGGTCAACTCCTTTATAATGTCCGCAAAGAATAATAATATTTTCTTTTGTAGAAATGTGGTTGGCAATACTTTGATTTAGCGTTTCGCCATCTGGTGTCATATAAATAATATCGTCGTAATTGCGTTCTGTTTTTAGTTTAGAAATACACTTATCGATAGGTTCTACCATCATGATCATTCCTGCGCCACCTCCAAACTGTGTATCGTCAATTGATTTGTATTTATTGCTTGTGTAATCTCTTAAATTATGAAAATGTATAGCTACCAAATTAGCATCAATGGCACGTTTTAAAATAGAAGCTTCAAACGGGCTTTTTAATAATTCAGGTAAAACGGTTATGATGTCTATTCTCATAAGTAAATATGTAAAGTACAAAGATGCGAAAAAAAGTCTTCAGTTAGCAGTCGCAGTTAGCAGTAAGTCATTATTAAGTATTTAAAGTATTTTCGGGTGGGAAATTGGGTAACGAAGACCTGAAATTTCATTCCGACTTCGGTCATCAGTTTTTAAACCTAATGAGTTTCATACTGAAATAAAATCATTCATTATAAAACTTATGACCCATTTGTACAAGTAGAGATTTAGATTAATTCATCATTCGTCCAAAAATATTGCAAGTCTGGATCTTTTTTCCAGCCTAAACGTTCGTATAAATGCTGTGCCGGATTGGTAGTTTCTGTTTGTAAGGCTAATCCTTTATATTTTTGTTCTCTGCATAATTCTTTCGCTTTGTTTAAAAGCGCAACTCCAATACCTTGTTTTCTATATGCTTCAGTGACAAATAAATCGTTCAGGATATAAATGGGTTTCATGGAAACTGAAGAGAATGAAGGATACAATTGTGTAAAACCAACGGCTTCATTATCTACAAGTGCTAAAAATATGATAGAATCTCTGTTTTTTAAGCGTTCGAACAGAAATTGTTTTGCTGCGTTTTTGTCTGAAGGTTTTCCGTAGAACACACGATATGCATCAAAAAGTGAAACGATAAGATCAAGATGCTCTATATGTGCTGTAATTATGGTCATAAAAAAAATCCGTAACGGAAAATTACGAATTTTTCATTTGTTTTTAACAGTCAACTTAAATTCCTTTTTGTTTATTGAGTTCGTCTTGCAATTGCCGCCTGACTATTTGTTCGCGTTCGAGAGCTTTTCTTCGATGTTCTTCGAATTCTTCTTCAATATCTATAAGTGTGTTTTTTGTTAATCTGGTAACAGAATTGCTATTCTTAAATTTGTATATAAACAATATTAAGAGTACAAATAATGCAGCAATAATAGTCCACATTAGTAAATTGTAAATCGTTTTGCTCATTTGTAAATCAAATAAAGCCATACTGTTTTTTTCTTTATTGGTCTTATCTAAATTGTTTTGGGTATTTGTAAGATTGGTTTTTAATTCTGAAATTTCATTCGCTTGAGTATCTACAACGGCTTGCGTATCTGACAAGTCTTTTCGTAAAGCATTTAAAGAATCTAATGTATGCGCTTTTAAAGCGTAGAGCCAATGTCTCTCTACATTTTTATAAATTTTTCCATTGCCTCTATATGTATATGATTTTTGAATCACATATTCAAACTGATTATCAATAGTACCATCATTTAATGAAAGTTTAGTTTTATCACTTTCAGTTTGAGCCGATAATGTCACAACAAAAAGAGACGCTAAAAAAAAGAACACCGAAAATTTAAGATTATTCATTTTAAGAATATGTATTTTAGGGTCTGTTATGAAATAAAGTGTACAGAATAGGCGAAGTAATTTTGCTTGCAAATAAGGCGAAAGGCACAGGTATAGCAACGCTATGACGAGCATTTTTAACGAAATTAGCAAGCAAAAGAACAAGCATAGATGTATAGTTTATTTCATAACAGACCCTTAGTTGGTTATGTTTTTACGAAGTTATAAAATATTGTTTAGAATACAGATTTATTTAATAAAAAACCTCACAATCCCGTCCCGATAATTATCGGGAGCTACCGGGAGTGAGGCAATTATATATACGATGAAAAAGATTTTTTAGATTATTTTACATTGTTGTTTGAGAAAAATTAAATAAACCGCATAAAGCAATGTGTTTATTATTGTTTAGTAGCTTTTTTGACAATAGACACCTTACTTTTAGTATTAAACAATAAAATATTAATTGTCGAATCTTACGAATTGGAGTCTTTACGTTGTCAATTAGTTATAATCTAGTCTTGATTCTTTGTTCTTGCAGCGAAGCGGTCTTATGTCATTAGTCGGACACTAGTGATTATTTTAATAGTAAGTATAACGCCTTACTTTGGCAATATATTTTGCAAGCCTTATTACTTGATGGCTATAACCATATTCGTTATCGTACCAAATATAAAGGATAATGTTTTTTCCGTCTTCACGTACTATGGTAGCTTTACTATCGTAAATAGCTGGTGCAGAGCTGCCAATAATATCGCTTGAAACTAATTCGTCACTTAACTCATATTTAATTTGTTCTACTAAATCACCTTCTAAGGCATATTTTTTTATTGCAGAATTTACTCCATCAATCGAAGTTGTTTTTTCCAAATTAAGATTTAAAATGGCGAGAGACCCATTTGGTACAGGAACTCTAATAGCATTAGAGGTAAGTTTTCCTTCAAAAGAAGGTAATGCTTTAGTTACAGCCTTTCCTGCTCCGGTTTCGGTAATTACCATATTTAACGCAGCAGCTCTACCACGACGATATTTTTTATGAAAATTATCGACTAAATTCTGGTCGTTTGTATATGCGTGGATGGTTTCTAAATGTCCGCTTATTACACCAAAAGAATCTTCAATAACTTTTAAAATAGGTGTAATTGCGTTAGTTGTACATGAAGCAGCTGAAAAAATATCAATCTCATCAGGATTGTTTTCAAATTGATTAACACCATGAACTATATTTGGAATTCCTTTTCCAGGCGCTGTTAATAACACTTTATCGACACCTTTTGAAATTAAATGACGACTTAAGGCTTCTTTATCTCTAAACGCACCAGTATTATCTATTACTAATGCTTTTTTTATTCCGTAAGCAGTATAATCGATATCTTCTGGTGCATTAGCAGAAATCATCTTTACAGTAGTTCCGTTAATAATTAGTGCAGAATTTTTTATATCTCCAACTACAGTTCCAGAAAAAACCCCATGAACTGAATCATTACGTAATAACGACGCTCTTTTTTCGAGGATGGTTTCGGTAATTTCACCACGAGTAACAATTGCTCTTAATCTTAATTGGTTTCCTTTACCAATTTTAGACATCAATTCTCTTGCAACAAGACGACCTATTCTTCCAAAGCCATATAGCACAACATCTTTAGGAGTAATACTATTGTTGTGATACGCATTGTTTAATTTATCTGATACAAAAGTAATTGCATCGTGATATTTGTCGTCTTCTATATGATATTCATAAGTTAATTTACCAATATCTAATTTAGCAGGAGGAATGTCGAGCGTTTTTATGGCTTGTGCAATTTCTACTGAATCGAAAATTGAAATGGGTTTTTGAACAAACTCTCTGGCATATTCGTGAAGGTTCAATATTTCACTAACGTTTCGGTCAATAAGTTGATTTCTGAAAAGCACCAATTCTATGGACTTGTCGTACCATAAATCGCTCACTATTTTAATAAATTCGACGGTTGCTCTCCTTCGGTCAGCTTGTAATGCTAATTCTTTTTCATAAGTTTCTATAAAACTCATTTTTATTTGTTTAAATATTCCGAAAAATTATCGGGATTAATTTTTTGCAAAAATAATATATTTCAAACGTTTTCGAAACTAAATGTTATTAAAAAATAAACCCTCAAACCTTATTTTTGGTTGAGGGTTTTAAATTATCCTGCAATGATTACTTGAAGTAATGGCGTTCTTTTTCGCCTTTGCTATTAACAAGAACGATACGTATAGACTCATCATAATCAAGACTGTTTAATATCTTTTCGACATCTTCAACCGAAGTTAATTTTATTTCATTTATGGAAGTTACAATATCTCCTATGCGAACACCATTATTTCTCCAATATTCATGATATTTTTCATTTCGGGTAAATGTTGATATTTTAAGACCATAATTAATCCCATGGTTTTTTAAATCTTCTTTAGTTGCATTTTTCAGTATTCCAATAATTGGAAAATTAATGGTTTCATTTTTTAAAAGTCTTACTGAAAAAGTTTTTTCGTTTCCATCTCTTAAAACAGTAACATTAACAATGTCATTTGGATTTTTTGAATTTAAAAAGCCTTTTAAGTCTGAAAATTTAGAGATTTTAATATTATCTAATTGTTTAATAATATCGCCAGCTTTTAATCCAGCTTTGTCTGCTCCAGAATCTTCGACAACTTCATTTATATAAAACCCTTCGGTTTCATCTACTCCAAGTTCTTTGGCAGTTTCACTATTTAATGAACCTCCTGTAATACCGAGAATTCCATTTTGTACACTGCCAAATTCCATAATATCTTCTACAACTTTTCTTGCAATATTGCTTGGTACAGCAAACGAATAGCCAACATAATTGCCAGTTTGTGAAGTGATTGCTGTATTAATTCCTATAAGGTCACCATTTGTATTTACCAGTGCACCACCTGAATTTCCTGGATTAACAGCAGCATCAGTTTGAATAAATGATTGTGTATCTCCACCAAATAAATCTCGAGATTTTGCGCTGATTATTCCTGCAGTTACTGTAGAGGTTAGATTAAAAGGATTTCCGACAGCCAAAACCCATTCGCCGATTTTTGCATCGTCGCTATCTGCAAATGTAGCGTAAGGTAATGGTTCGTCTGGATCAATTTTTAATAGCGCAATATCAGTTTTTGGATCTGTACCAATCAGTTCAGCTTCATAAGTTTTATTATGATTTGTTGTAATTGAAATAGATTCTGCACCATCAATAACATGATTATTGGTAATGATATAACCATCAGGCGAAATAATAACACCAGAACCTGTGCCTATTTGGTGTCGTTGCGAACGTCGTCCATAAAACAAATCTTGTATTGTCATCTGTCCAGAACTAACCGAAGTATTTTTTACATGAACAACTGTGTTAATAGTTTTTTCTGCAGCTTTTGTGAAATCAATTGTTGTTTCAACAGTTGGATTTTTGTCTTTTACTATATAATTAACTGGAACACTAATAGGAGCAAAAACAGGAGTTTGCTGTGTTTCTGTATAGTTGTCTTTTTCAATAAATAGTATATAAGCACCTAAAGTGAAAATGCCTCCTAATGCTGAAACTAAAACTAATCTTAAAATCTTTTTCATCTGTTTATATTTATTGTTTTTCAAAAGTCACATGCTGCCTGCCTGCCGCAGGCAGGTTCGCTATTAATCATTTCTTTGAGTGATAAGCTTTTTAACATGCTCGTTTCATATTCTTTTTTTTAATTTAATTAACTAACGATTAAAGTTAATTATTTATTGAATGCGCTATATAACTTTAACTACGATTTAACAATGTATCTATTAGTTTAAATTTTATCTTTGTTCTTTCATGAAATATACATTCTTTAAATATCAAGGTACAGGAAACGATTTTGTAATAATTGATAATAGACTAAATAGTTTCGATAGAACGAATGCCAAGTTTATAGCACATTTATGCGACAGACGTTTTGGTATTGGTGCTGATGGTTTGATATTACTTGAAAATCATGACAAGGTAGATTTTAAAATGGTGTATTTTAATGCTGATGGTAATGAAAGCTCCTTGTGTGGAAATGGCGGAAGATGTATAACTGCATTTGCAAGTTTTTTAGGGATTATCAATAACAAAGCTACGTTTGAAGCTATCGACGGTCTTCATAAATCTGTTATTGAAAACAATGTAATAAAGCTTCAAATGAAAGATATTGACCAGATTAACAATTACGCTAATCATGTGTTTTTAGACACAGGTTCACCACACTATGTAACAATGAGTCAGAAAATTGAAGACTTGGACGTAAAGCAAGAAGGTTCCAAAATTAGATATAGTCAGGATTATAAAGAAGAAGGCATAAATGTAAATTTTGTTGAGAAAATTAATGATGAGGTTTTTGCAATGCGTACTTACGAAAGAGGCGTGGAGGACGAAACCCTGTCTTGCGGAACTGGAGTAACTGCTGTTGCTCTATCTATGAACTATATCGGTGAAACAGAAAAGAATCTTATTACATTACAAACTAAAGGTGGCGATTTGCAAGTATCTTTTGAAAAACAAGGAGATTCCTATGTTAATGTTTGGCTAATTGGTCCGGCAACTCAAGTGTATAAAGGAGAAATTGAATGGTAACTTTAAAAGGAAAGCATATTTATTTGAGAGCACTTGAGCCAGAGGACCTTGAATTTATTCATACTATCGAGAACGATGAAAATTTTTGGGAAATAAGTAGTACTCAGACACCATATTCAAGATATGTGATTAAACAATATTTAGAAAATGCTCATAAAGATATTTATGAAGTTAAGCAATTGCGTTTGGTAATTTCAAATTATAAAGATGAACCATTAGGAATGATAGATATTTTTGATTTCGATTTTAAAAATAATCGTGCAGGAATAGGGATTTTAATAAAAGAAACAAAAGATAGAAATCAAGGGCTTGCTTCTGAAGCTCTTAGTTTACTAACCGATTATTGCTTTAATCATTTGTATTTGCATCAGTTATATTGTAATATTTCTGAAGAAAACACTTCAAGTATTAACCTTTTTACTAAACAAGGATTTAAAAAAGCAGGACTAAAGCAAGATTGGAATTTGGTTGATGGAACTTATAAAAACGAATATTTATTTCAACTTATAAATACAAATGTACTTTAAAAAAATACTCTTTGCAGTGGCAATGATTGGATTGGTTATTGTAGGTTATTTTGCATATTATATATATTCGGCAATGCTTGCTCCTAATACAGCTTTTAGTAATAAAGAAGCCTATATTTATATTTCATCAAATTCAGGTTATCAGGAAGTAAGGGAAGATTTAATACCATTATTAAAAGATATAAGCACGTTTGATGCTCTTGCCCAAAGAAAAAGGTACTCGACTAATATTAAAGCTGGTAAGTATCGCATCACAAAGGATATGAATAATAATGACATTATTAATTCTATACGAAGTAATAATATTCCGATTCGTGTTTCCTTCAACAATCAAAACTCCTTAGAGCAATTAGCTGGAAGAGTTGCTAAACAAATTGAAGCAGATAGTACAGCATTGGTAAGCGCAATGAGAGATACTTTATTTTATTCTGAAAATAATTTCAATCAAGCCACAGTTTTGGGTATGTATTTACCTAATAGTTATGAGTTGTTCTGGAATACTTCATCTGAAGAATTCACAAATAGAATGCTTAAAGAGTATAGGCGATTTTGGAACGAATTGCGATTGGCAAAAGCTGAAAAAATAGGATTGAATCAAGGTGAAATAATGACCTTAGCTTCAATAGTATATGAAGAATCCAAGCAAAAAAGTGAACAAGCACGAATTGCAGGTGTTTATATTAACCGATTAGAAAACAAATGGCCTTTGCAGGCAGATCCCACTATAAAATTTGCTGCATACCAATTGCCAAAATATAAAAATACTGTTATCCGACGTGTGCTAAACGAGCATAAAAGTATAGACTCGCCATACAACACTTATATAAATACAGGATTGCCACCTGGTTTAATTGCAATGCCAGATATTTCAGCAATAGATGCTGTATTAAATTACGAAAAGCATCGCTATTTTTATTTTGCAGCTAATGCCGAAAAGCCTGGTTATCATAAATTTGCTAAAACCTTATCTCAGCACAACCAAAATGCAAGAGACTATCAAAGATACCTTTCCAGACAAGGCATAAAAAATAGCTTTTGAAATTTAAGTCAATACATCTTGTTTTATTTTTTCTGTTAGGCACTTCTGTCTATGCTCAATTTAATATAAACAGTTTTTTAAAACCAAGTGATACTTTAAATATTTCAAGGCGAAATGCGGTAATAATTTCTGAAGCATCTTTAGGCACAATAACACTTGTTGGACTTAATGAACTATGGTATAATGATTTTCCGCGTTCTAGTTTTCATACTATAGACGATAGTAACGAATGGCTTCAAATGGATAAGTTTGGACATGTATTTTCTTCTTATCAACTTGGGAGAGTAGGTGCAGATGTTTTAAATTGGAGTGGAGTAAGTAAAAAGAACCAACTTATATATGGTGCTACTTTGGGTTTTACATTTTTAACAATTGTAGAAGTTTTTGATGGTTATTCCAAAGAATGGGGTTTTTCCTGGTCTGATATTGCTGCAAACGGAGTAGGAACCGGATTGTATATTGGTCAGGAGTTATTATGGAAAGAACAGCGTATAACGTTAAAGTTTTCGTTTCATAGTACCAAATATGCCGAAATGAGACCAGATGTTTTAGGCGAAAACTTTTTACAAGAAATATTAAAAGATTACAATGGGCAAACCTATTGGTTAAGTGCCAATTTGCATTCATTTAGTAAAAATAAAGACAGTAAAATACCAAAGTGGTTAAACCTTGCATTTGGTTATGGAGCAGACGGAATGTTAACAGCAAATAACGATAATGTTGATAATTTGTTTACAAATCAAGACCGATTTCGGCAGTTTTATTTAAGTTTTGATGTAGATTTGACACGTATTAGTACTAATTCTCACCTTTTAAAAACAATTTTTAGTGTACTTAATATGATTAAAATACCTCTGCCAACTATTGAATTTAATAGTAAAAATGGGATTGTATTTCATCTATTGTACTTCTAAAAATAACACTTTAACGATTAATTTTGAAATATTAAAACTTTCTGTAAAAATTGTAAAAGAAAGGAAAGAAAAGGAAAAAAAAAGGTAGGTGGTCATTTACTTCTTCCCACCTATTTTCATCACGCTAACAAATGCCAAGACAAGTACGACGAGTACGAGTAACGGCAGAATGTTCAGGATGGTTCTTTGGGTTCCTGATGCTGTGCTGTTGTTTACCACGTCGAGGACGACAGGGAATACAACGGCGATGCCAATGATGGCAATGACCAAGAGTCCGATCAGGCTGTTTACTAACGCTTGTCCGCGCTTTCCACGCATCCCGTTCAGGTGGATGTCTGTGGCAATGCTTCGGGCGGTAGCAACTTGAGTTCTGAGATCATACATTGTTCTTTCTCACCTCCTTATGGAATTGTTTGGTGTGCTGAAACTATTTAAACACAATGATTGG
>JADFSQ010000274.1 GCA_022560715.1 Bacteroidota bacterium | reverse complement strand
AACCATAGTTCCTAAAGAAACACCGAGAACACCAACATACGCTGAAATAGAACCACCTCCGGGAGCCATAGATTCGCCGGCAGTTTCATCAGCAAAATCAGTTAAAGTTAAATCAATTAATTGATTGCTGTCATTGCCCTTTAAAACATATTCTATAATTTTTTTGTTTGGATTAAAAGGTTTTAAATCGTCTAAACCCAATGACTTTACAGCAATTTTAATCTTTTCTGCATCTGATATACCCAATGAACGTTCTTGCTTTCTTAAATAAAAATCTCCTGCATCTAACATTGCTTTCAACGGAATTAATCCAATAAGTTCAGAACCTGTTACTCGTAAACCGCGTTTCTCAGCAGCAATACATGTTTCATAAAATGCAGTATGCATAGATGTTATGCTAATGTTGGTTAGGTTATAAGAAATCTGGGCAATGCCATACTCTTCAATATACCAACCAATGCCTTTTACAGCTTTTAGTTTTCCAGGAATTCTTACAGGTTCGCCATTTTCATCTAATACCTTTTTTCCAGTAATAGCATTGCCTTCACGTTTAAAACGTCCCGCTTCACGTATATCAAAAGCAATGGCATTTGCGCGTCTGGTTGATGTTGTATTTAGATTTACATTATATGCCACTAAAAAGTCGCGTGCAGAAATTGCTGTAGCTCCTGTTTTTGAAATAGCATCGTTATATTCTGCTGGACCAAAATCGGGTTTCCAGTCTGGGTCAGATAACTTTTTATGTAGCCCTTCGTATTCTCCAGCTCTACAATTTGCCAAGTTTATACGTTTATCTTCTTGAGCAGCTTTTTCATAAAGATAGACAGGAATTTTTAGCTCATCTCCTACCCTTTTACCAAGTGCTAGTGCATAGGTAGCCGTTTCTTCCAAAGTAATCCCAGAAATGGGAACAAGAGGACAAACATCAGTGGCTCCAAAACGTGGATGCTCACCAGTATGCTTACTCATATCGATAAGTTGTGATGCTTTTTGGATGAGCAAAAAAGCAGCTTCAATTGCTTGTTTTGGTTCGCCAACAAATGTGATGACTGTTCGGTTGGTAGCACTACCGGAGTCAATATCTAATAAAGTTACGCCTTCAACAGTTTCTACAATATTTGCGATTTCATTTATTTTATTAATATCACGACCTTCACTTATATTTGGTACGCATTCAATAAGTTGTTTTTGCATATTATAATTTTCACCAAAGATACGTATTCAAAATGTTAATGTTAATAAAAAATAAACCTTGAATAGTAACATTTTTGTAATTTGTAAGACAAATAAAACAACATAAACACATTATAAATATTATGAAAACATTAAAATTAGTATTAGTAGCATTGGTTGTTGGGTTTTCTACACAAGTAAATGCACAAACAGCAGATGAAATATTAGCAAACTATTTCGAAAACATTGGAGGCTTAGAAAATCTAAAAAAAATTGAAGGTATGAAAATGACTGCAAAAGTTAATAATGGTGGTATGGAAATCCCTCTTGAAATTTACAAATTTAAAGGCGGAAAACAATTGACTATTATTAACTTTCAAGGTAAAGAATTAAAGCAAGGCGTTTTTGATGGCGAAACACTTTGGGGTCATAATTTTATGACAATGAAAGCTGAAAAAAGCGATGCAGAAACTACTGCTAACATGAAGTTAAATAATAACGATTTTCCCGATCCATTTATTGATTATAAAGAAAAAGGCTATTTAGTTGAGTTGTTGGGAAAAGAGGATATTGATGGTACTGAAACTTTTAAAATTAAATTAACCAAAGAACCTATAACTGTTGATGGTAAAGAAGAAGAAGATGTTAGTTTTTACTTTTTTGACACCGAAAATTTTGTGCCAATTGCTATGCAAAGTGAAATTAAAACTGGTCAGGGAAAAGGTATGATTCAAGAAATAACATTTAGTGATTACCAAGAAGTTGATGGTTTGTATTTTCCGTTTTCTATGACACAAGGAGTTAAAGGACAACCTGAAGCTCCAATTACAATATCAGCAATAGAGTTGAACCCTGAAGTTGATGATAGTGTTTTTGCATTCCCTGAAGAAACTGAATCAACTGACGATAAAAAAAATTAAATCTTTATTAAATCCTCAATATTTTAATGTTGAGGATTTTTTATTTATAATCAACCAATTCAATCAAAATATAATGAAAAAATTATTATTTACAATAGCATTAAGTGTTGGGTTGCTGCCTATATACTCCTATGCACAAGATTCAAAGTCCATTAATCTAAAAAACCTTTTTGGAGATTTAAACGCACGACACATTGGTCCTGCCTTAATGAGTGGAAGAATTAATGACATGGAAGTACATCCTACAAACCCAAGAATTATTTATGCAGGAACTGCTGGTGGTGGTGTTTGGAAATCTAATGATGCAGGAACAACTTTCAACCCTATTTTTGATGATTATTGCCAATCCATAGGTGCTGTTGCTATAGATCCAAATAGTCCAGATAAAGTTATATATGTTGGTACTGGTGAAACCTGGACACGTAATAGTGTGTCTGTTGGAGATGGTTTGTATAAATCTACTGATGGTGGAACGAATTGGAAAAAAATAGGTTTCGATAATTCTGAACGTATAGCAAATATCATTGTTAACCCAAACAACTCGAACGAAGTATATGTGGCAGTTTTAGGAGCCCTTTGGTCTGATAGTGAAGAACGAGGTGTTTATAAATCTGATGATGCGGGCAAAACATGGAACAAAGTATTATATGTTGACCAAACGACTGGTTGTGCAGATTTAGCTATGGATCCAAATAATCCAAATGTACTTTATGCTTCCATGTGGGAATTTAGAAGAACAGGATGGTCTTTTAATTCCGGAGGTGATAAAAGTGCCTTGTATAAATCGATTGATGGTGGAAAAAGCTGGAATAAAATTCATAATGGATTTCCAGAAGGTAAATTAGGAAGACTTGCAATAGCAGTAGCTCCTTCTGATTCTAATATTTTATATACGATTATTGAAGCTGAAAAGGATAGTAAAAAAGGATTGTATAGAAGTGACGATGCAGGGCAAAGCTGGAAACAATTAAATAATGATTTTGGTATTACTGTGAGACCGTTCTATTTTTCAAAAATTGTTGTGGATCCTAGAAATCCAGATGTTGTTGTTAAAGCAGGTTTAAGAGGTTCTATTTCCAGAGATGGTGGTAAAACCTTCAAAAATTTAGGAAACATGCATGCCGACATTCACGATATTGTTTTCGATATTAATGATTCTGATCGTATGTATTTTGGTACTGATGGTGGTGTATATCGCTCATGGAATGGTGGAACAACAATGGAGATTGTAGAGAATCTTCCACTATCACAATTTTATCATATAAGCGTTGATAATGAAGATCCATATAATGTATATGGTGGTCTGCAAGATAATGGATCTTGGTATGGTCCTTCATCTTCAAGAGGAGGTATAAATGCCAGAGATTGGAATTCTATTGGATATGGTGACGGTTTTAGAGTTTTAAAACATCCTACAAAACAAATAATATATTCCGAAATGCAAGGTGCAGCAAATGTATGGCGCTATGATATTGAAAACGAACTCGTAAAAACCGTGCAGCCATTACAACAAAAAGGGGTTGCAAAATTGCGTTTTAACTGGAACGCCCCAATGGCAGTGAGTGAGCATCAACCCGATCGT
>JADFSQ010000273.1 GCA_022560715.1 Bacteroidota bacterium | reverse complement strand
CAAAGTAAAATCTAATTCGCCATAATCCTGATTACTGCTAGTTTGATACTTCTGTTGATCACCGGGAATAGTATTTGAGCCACCATCATCTAAAACATTATTAGTAGAATAATTCGCATCCATGTTTTCAAAATTTCCAGTATTAGTAGCTTGGACACTTCGTAAAAAACAAGGTTTACCGTTAGATTATGGTGATAATAGTTTGGGCTATGTTGAGAACATCTTAAAAATGATGTTTAAAAAACCCAACGAAGAGTATGTGCAAAGCCAAGTAATGGTAGATGCTTTAGACAAGCTTTTAATCTTACATGCAGACCACGAACAAAACTGTTCTACGTCTACAGTTAGAATTGTAGGTTCATCGCATGCTGGATTATTTGCTTCAATATCTGCGGGTATTTCTGCACTTTGGGGACCGCTTCATGGTGGCGCAAATCAAGCAGTTCTAGAAATGTTAGAAGCCATTAAAGAAGATGGAGGCGATACTAAAAAATATATGGCAAAAGCCAAAGATAAAGAAGATCCATTTCGATTAATGGGTTTTGGACATCGTGTGTATAAAAATTTCGATCCAAGAGCAACAATAATTAAAGTTTCAGCAGATAAGGTTTTAAACGATTTAGGTGTAGAAGATCCAATTTTAGAAGTCGCTAAAGGACTGGAACAAGAAGCATTAAACGACGATTATTTTGTAAGTCGTAAGCTTTATCCAAATGTAGATTTCTATTCAGGAATTATTTATCGTGCAATGGATATACCAACTGATATGTTTACAGTCATGTTTGCTTTAGGACGTTTACCAGGTTGGATTGCACAATGGCGCGAAATGCGTTTAAACAACGAGCCAATTGGTCGTCCAAGACAATTATATACTGGAGAAACGCATAGAGAATTTAAGACAATAAAAAAAAGATAATACTCGAAAGTAATTTAATGTCATTCTGAACATTACCGAGAAACAAAATATATTTTGTGCCGAAGGTAACAGCGAAGCTGTGAAGATTCTTTATTATGAGAAGATATTTTCAAACGTTCAATATGACATTTTTTTTACCATATGCTAAAACTCAATATAAAAAACGAAACTTCCCGGTTACGAACTGTAATACTTGGTACAGCTGTTAGTAACGGTCCAACTCCAAAGATCGAAGATTGTTACGACCCAAAAAGTATTCAGCATATATGGGCAGGAACTTATCCAAAAGAGGAAGATATGGTCAAGGAAATGGAAGCTGTTATTCAGGTTTTTAAAAAGTATGATGTGAAGGTTTTCCGACATGAAATCATCGAGAATTGCAATCAAATATTTTCAAGGGATATTGCTTTTGTTATCGAAGACAAAATAATTAGAGCAAATATATTACCGAATAGGGAAAAAGAAGTTGAAGCAATAAAATACATTTGGAATCAAGTTGAAGACAAGCATAAAATTATTCTTCCTGAAGAATGTCATGTAGAAGGTGGTGACGTGATGCTTTACCACGAATACATTTTTATTGGCACGTATTCAGGGGAAGATTATCCGGACTATATTACGGCTAGAACGAATATGGATGCTGTAATTGCCATACAAGAGCTGTTTCCAAATAAAATTGTAAAACCGTTTGAACTTCGCAAGTCAAATACCAATGCAAAAGAAAACGCACTACATTTAGATTGCTGTTTTCAACCTATCGGAAAAGATAAAGCTATCATCCATAAAAATGGATTTCTGATTGAAAAAGAATACGATTGGTTAATGAATTTCTTCGGAAAGGAAAACATTTTTGAAATCACTAAAGAAGAAATGTATAATATGAACAGTAACATTTTTTCTATTTCTGAAGATGTTATTATTTCAGAAAAAAACTTCACACGATTAAATACTTGGTTACGAGAACAAGGTTTTACGGTAGAAGAAGTTCCTTATGCCGAAATTGCCAAACAAGAAGGCTTGTTACGTTGTAGTACGATGCCATTATTTAGAGATTAATTTTAACTATTCAGTGCTTAAAGTGTGCTAAAGTTATAAGTACTTAAAGTTATTCAAACATAGAAACTTTGAGATATTAACAGCGTATAACTTACCCAATCAAGTTGAGCATAAATCTTTTTTACTGAAAAGATTCTGAATAATTTCTAAAAGAAGTTCTAAAGCTTAATTTTAGTTGAAAAACACTCACTTTAGGGCACTCTAAATACTTTTAACTTTAGGCACTAATTTGTTACGATTAATTCCTAAATTTGATTTCCATTTAAAAAATAATACAGATGAAAATTTCTAACACCTCAAAAATAATAACCCTTTGTTTTTTACTGCTTTCAAGTATATCATTTGCTCAAAAAATAAGCAGAACAGAAAAGAAAATTCTCAAAACTATTACAGCTAACAATTCTGATGCAATCGAATTTTTAAAACAAGTAGTCAATATTAATAGTGGTACAATGAACCACGAAGGTGTTAAAAAAGTTGGTGATGTTTTTGGAAAAGCGTTTGAAGATATAGGATTTACAACCACTTGGTACGACATGTCTGTAGTAAATAGGGCTGGACATTTATTTGCTGAAACCAATGGAAATAAAGGTAAAAAAGTATTACTTATTGGACATCTCGATACCGTTTTTGAAGCCGACAGCCCGTTTCAGGAATTTAAGATGATAAACGATAGCGTTGCACATGCTCCTGGAGGAAACGATATGAAAGGTGGCAACGTCATTATGTTGTATGCTTTAAAAGCATTGGCAGATAATGGACTTTTAAAAAACGCCCAAGTTATTGTAGCATATATAGGAGACGAAGAAAGCACAGGAAAACCATTAACCATAAGTCGTAAAGATTTAATTGAAGCTGCAAAACGAAGTGATATTGCATTAGGTTTTGAAGCATCTTCAGGATTTAACGAAGCTACAATAGCAAGACGAGGCTCTTCTGGTTGGAAAGTAGAAGTAACAGGGAAAAGAGCACATTCTTCCGATATTTTTAGTGATGAAGTAGGAGCAGGAGCAATCTTCGAAATCTCCAGAATTATAAATGAATTTTACAACGATGTTAGAGGAGAAGAATATTTAAGCTTTAATCCTGGCGTAATTCTCGGAGGTACTTTTACAGATTTTGATGCTGCTTTTAGCAAAGGCAATGCGTTTGGAAAAAGTAATGTTGTAGCTCAAACAGCTGTTGTAGATGGTGGATTACGCTTTATCTCCGAAGCCCAAAAAGAAAAAGCCAGAGACAAAATGAGAGCCATTGTAGCAAATAATTTACCATTAACTTCTGCAAAAATTAGTTTTATAGATAGTTATCCGGCTATGGGACCAACCAAAGGCAATGAAGCATTATTAGAAGTATTAAGCCAAGTGAGTATAGATTTAGGATATGGAAAAGTTATAGCTTACGACCCAAGTAAACGTGGCGCTGCCGATGTTTCTTTTGTGGCAGCTTATACTGATTGTTTGGATGGTCTGGGCACAATGGGAAATGGAGGACACACACCACAAGAAACCGTAAACCTTAATACCATTGAAGCCTTAACACAACGTGCAGCTATTTTAATTTATAGATTGATTAATCAGGAATAACTGTTTTTGTGTTTCGTTATCGGTCTTGTATATGGTAAGTTGCGGGTTTGAAACCGAAATTTTCCACTGTTTATTAATTAGTTTAAATGTACTAAAATTTTCCTATTTAATTGAATTAAGCAATTTGCTATATA
>JADFSQ010000272.1 GCA_022560715.1 Bacteroidota bacterium | reverse complement strand
TGGTTGTCTTAAAAAGTTGAGGGGAGATATTTATGGGTTATAATTTAGTGTTCAGTGTTCAGTGTTCAGTGTTCAGTGTTCAGTGTTCAGTGTTCAGTGTTCAGTGTTCAGTAAATAATAATATAATTTTTGAAACTTGAAACTTGAAACTTTGAATTTTGAACTTTGAACTTATTTTTTTTAAAAGAAGGTAGGAGTTTTTAGGTTTAGAATGTTATATAATTGAATTACGAAAAATGAAACGAGCATATTAAAATTTCTTTCACTAAAAAAATGATTAATTGCGAACAGCATGTGACCGATAAAAAGCAATAGATTTAAACACATGAAACGAGAAGATTTAATAAAAAAATGGTTGGATAATGAGCTAAACACTCAAGAACTTAAAGCCTTTAAAGCGCTTGAAGATTACGAGGCTTTGGTTAAATTATCCAATGCAACAAAACGTTTTAAGGCTCCCGAATTTAATACTTCGGAAGAGCTCAATACAGCGTTGCATACTATTAATACTACCAAACAATATTCTCTTAACTGGTTAAAACCTTTGTTACGAGTTGCTGCAATACTTGCTATTTCTTTTAGTGTTTATTATTATACCAGAACTTTAGACACTAATAAAGAAGCTACAGTTGCTCAAAAAGTTGAATTTAAATTACCTGACGCTTCAAGTGTTACGCTTAACGCTTTATCTACTTTAACTTATAATAAGAAAAATTGGAGCAATGTTCGTGACGTAGAGCTTAATGGAGAAGCCTATTTTAAGGTCGCTAAAGGCTCAACATTTAATGTTATTACTTCTGCCGGAACAGTTACTGTTCTCGGCACACAATTTAATGTAAAGCAACGCGAAAACTTCTTTGAAGTAGTCTGTTATGAAGGCTCTGTTAGCGTTACTTACGAAACAAATACTGAAATTTTAAAATCTGGAGATAGCTTTTTAATAATAGATGGGAAATTTATTGCTAAAGAAAAAGAAACCCAATTAAATCCGTCATGGATTAATAACGAAAGCTATTTTAAAAGTATGTCTTTCGCTCATGTACTGCATGAGTTTGAAAGACAATACGATGTTACTATTAATTCACAACATATAGATGTAAAACAATTATTTACAGGAAGTTTCGTTCATAACAATAAAGAATTAGCTTTAAAATCTATAACTTTACCATTGGACCTAAATTATAGTATAGAAAACAACAATTCTATAGTATTATCGCGTGAATAGAACCACTTTAGTTTTTCTATATTTTTTTTTATTTTTCTTTTCTTTTTTGCAATCCCAAGTGCAAACCAATAAAGAAGAAAAGCAGCCACTTATTACTGTTTTAAAACAATTGGAGTCTCAATATGACGTTCGTTTTTCGTATGCTGATGCCAACGTAAAGAACAAAAATATTGTTAAACCTTCAGCTAATTTATCACTTGATGAACTTCTTAAATATTTAGAAGATAATACTTCGTTATCCTTCGAAAAACTCAGTGATAATAGTATTGTTATAAGAAACTTGTTTCAAAAAAAGAATTTTAGAACACAGTATCTAGAAACAGTTTTAATTACCGATTATCTTACTAAAGGAATCTCCATAAAAAATGACGGAAGCATAAAGGTTAAACCACAACAGTTTGGCATTTTACCAGGTTTAATTGAGCCTGATGTTTTACAAACCCTTCTATCACTTCCCGGAATACAAAGTGTAGATGAACGCATTTCTAATCTTAACATAAGAGGCGGAACGCATGACCAAAACCTGATACTTTGGGATGGTATTAAAATGTATCAGTCCGGGCATTTTTTTGGATTAATTTCGGCATTCAATCCTTATTTAACCGAAAATGTTTTGATTTCAAAAAATGGAACATCTGCCATTTATGGCGATGGTGTCTCCAGTGTTATAGATATGCAGACTTCTAATACTATTGACAGAGAATTTTCTGGTGGAGCCGGGCTTAATATGATTAACGTGGATGCCTTTGGAAAAATTCCTTTAGGAAAAAAGACTGCATTGCTTTTGTCCGCAAGACGCTCTATAACCGATTTAATTGTAACACCAACTTTCGATCAATATTTTAAGCGTATTTTTCAAGATACTGACTTAACAAACAACTTAGGAGGTAGTAATTTTATATCACAAGATGAACGTTTTTATTTTTATGATGTCACAGCTAAATTGTTATACAACATTAGTAAGAAAGACAAACTCCGTTTCAATTTTTTAAATATATATAACAAAATAGATTATCAGGAACAATCCAGAAAAAATGACCAGAACGAAATTTTAAACAGTAATCTTACACAACGAAATCTTGCTACAGGAATAGAATATTTAAGAACATGGAATCCAGATTTTTATACAACAGCACAACTATATTTATCTAACTACGCTTTAGATGCTACCAATTTTGATGTACTTAATAACCAACGATTAATACAAGAAAACGAAGTATTTGATGGTGGCTTAAAACTTCACTTTTATTACACTATTAACAGTAATCTTTCCATGATAGGCGGTTATCAGTTTGCCGAAGTTGGTGTTAGCAATCTTGAAGATGTGAATAATCCTCCTTTCAGGCGCTTTATAAAAGAAGTTATTAGAACTCATGCCATTTTTAACGAGGTAAAGTTTAGTTCGAACTCAAATAGCACAAAAGCTAAAATTGGAGTACGTGCCAATTATATCGAAAAATTTTCTAAAACACTTATTGAACCTCGATTAAGTTTTAGTCAACGGTTTTTGAATTATTTTAGATTAGAAATTCTTGGCGAATTTAAAAGCCAAACCACTTCACAAATTATAGACTTACAAAACGATTTTCTTGGTGTTGAAAAACGACGTTGGATTTTGTCTAACAATGATGATATTCCAATAATTAAAAGCAAACAAATTTCTGCCGGAATACACTTCAACAAAAATAAACTTCTTATTAGTGCAGAAGCTTATATAAAAGATGTTGATGGAATTACCACAAGAAGTCAAGGTTTCCAAAATCAATATCAATTTGTTGAAAATACTATAGGCAGCTATCGCATTAAAGGCATCGATTTTTTAATAAATAAACAGTTTAACACTATCAGCACTTGGTTTAGTTACTCGTACAGTAAAAACGATTACACATTTAAGGATTTAAATTTTGGAAAGCCGTTTCCAAATAATGTAGATATTACACATGCACTGACTTTTGCAGGAGCTTATACTTTTAACGATTTTAAGTTTGCTATTGGAGTAAATTGGCGCACAGGAAAACCATTTACCGAACCTGAAGCCATTAATTCTATAACTAACAATAGAATAAATTATCAAGCACCAAACAGTTCTAATCTGGACGACTATTTAAGAGCAGACCTTTCAGGTACCTACACCTTTAAAATTGGTGATACTTCAGATGCGATTATAGGTTTTTCGCTTTGGAATATTTTAGATAAAACCAATATTATAAACACCTATTTCACTATTGATGACAACGACAAAGTTATAAAAGTTGAAAACCAATCGCTTGGTATTACACCAAATGTGAGTTTTAGAGTGCGGTTTTAAAAGCTTATTACTTTTGTTGTAGCTTGACTTTGTGCAAAAAAATGTATAACTTCGTTTAACAGTTGATAAATAAACATTGAAACGTTTTTTATCTTGATATTAGTTGCAAGCAGAAAGAAACGAAAAATAATTATTTAATTATGACTAATTGGAAAAAGACACAG
>JADFSQ010000271.1 GCA_022560715.1 Bacteroidota bacterium | reverse complement strand
ACTTTGATTATCTTACTTCAAATGGGTTTTCTGAAACAACAACATTTTCTGCAACTGGTAATCCTGCTGGTTCTAATGTTGTGTTTACTCCAGCTAATTTAAATAATGATGGGTCATTTACTATGGATGTTAATAGTTTAACTGGAGTAGCAGTTGGAGATTATACAATTACAGTAACAGGCACATCTACATCTATTACAAAAAATGTAGATGTTGTATTATCTATAAGTAATGGAGTGTGTAGTTCTGTTGCCAATGAAGATTGGGAAACAAGTACGACTGGAGTGACTTTTAATGATATAAGCAACCTAAATACTGGAAAACCATCTGGATATAGTGATTACACTGCAATGTCAACAGATGTAAATAGAGAAAGTATTTATAATTTAACCGTATATGTTAATACTGCTGGTAATTGGTTATGCACTACAAGGGTATGGATTGACTGGAATCAAAATTGTAGTTTTGATGATGCTGGAGAGGAATATGATTTAGGAAATGTTACCAATGTAACAAATGATCCAACATCTAACTCTCCTTTAGCGATAACCATACCTGCTGATGCACTATTAGGTAGTACTACAATGAGGGTTACAACAAAATACAGTACAGCACCAACATCGTGCGAAAATGGAGCAGATGCTGAAGTTGAAGATTACACAGTTAATGTTCTTACTACATTAAGTGTAAAAGAAAATGTTCTTGATAGCTTTATTATTTTTCCTAACCCTAATAATGGAGAATTTACTATAAAATTAAACTCTAACTCTAGTGATAACATTAAAATAAGTGTTTATGATATTAGAGGACGGAAAGTTTTTGGTAATCTTTATAAAAATGGTTCTTCTAATTTTAATGAAGTTATTAACCTTAACAATGTTCAATCTGGACTTTATTTAATAATTATTTCAGATGGTTTAAAAACAGAAACAAAAAAGATTATTGTTAACTAATAAGTTTTTAGATTTACAGACCTCACAGGTTTTTAAAACATGTGAGGTCATATTGATAAAGAGGATTTTGTAAACTTTAAAGTTTCTCTTTTTTATTTTCCGTTAAAGGTATTCATAGTATTATTTATTCCTGCTAATCCAAAAGATTTAATAAGGGCAACACTTTTATCTAAACGTTCTGGTAATTTTTGCAACTCTTCTTCACTCCATTCGTCCAATACATAGTCGGTTTGCCTGCCAATACCAAAACTATCGCTTATGCCAAATCTAAACCGATTATATTTTGTAGTATTTAATTTGTCTTGTATATCCTTCAGCCCATTATGACCTCCATCTCTACCCTTGTTTTTTAATCTAAAACTACCAAATGGGAGATTTAAATCGTCGGTAACAATCAATAGATTTTCTAATAGAATTTTTTCTTTTTCTAACCAATATTTTACAGCCTTTCCGCTTAAATTCATAAAGGTACTTGGCTTTAGAAAAATAAAAGTGCGTCCTTTAAATTTAAAAAGAGCGATGTCGCCTAATTTTTGGGTTTCAAAAGAAAGACCTTCCTTTTTAGCAAAATGATCTAAAATAGCAAACCCAACATTATGTCTCGTATTACTGTACTGTTCTCCTATATTTCCTAAACCAACTATTAAAAACTTTTTCATATTATTGCGAACTTCAACTTGAGCATTTGTTTTCTTTCCAAAAATCCATTGTAATATTTTTACCATAATACAAAACTATATGATGTAAAAATAAAAAAGCATCCTGAATAAACAGAATGCTTTTTAAAATAGATTAATAAATTTTTTATTCTTTAGGAGTTTCTGTTGTAGCTTTTGCTCCTTCTTCGGTTTTCCCTCCTTCAGTTGTTGCTTCTGCTCCTTCAGTTGCTTCTGCTCCTTCTTCTCCTTCAATACCTTCTTCGTCTTCTTCAACTTCATCAACAATTGCAAGTCTAGCTGTTTTAATTTGACAAACCACAGTATTTTCTGAATGTAAAAAAGTATATTTTTCATTCAATAAATCGCCAACATAAACCTTATCTCCAATTTTTAAAGGCTCTAAATCTATTTCTATAAAATCAGGCAAATCAACTGGAAGAGCTTTAATACGCAGTTTACGATTATTTCGCCGTAAAACACCACCATTTTTTACGCCTATTGAGTTTCCAAATAATCTAACAGGAATATTTAAAGCTATTTCTTTGTCTTCATATAATTGATAAAAATCGATATGTAGAATTCTATCGGTTACCGGATGAAATTGAATATCCTGTAACACAGCGTTAAAGGTTTCTCCACCTTCTATAGCAATCACAACTGTATGCGCATTAGGCGTATATACAAGTTTTGAGAATGCCAAGTAATTTGCTGAGAAATGTACTGGCTGATCTCCTCCGTATAATACGCAAGGTACCTGTCCAGCATTACGCAAGGCTTTTGTTGCTTTTTTGCCCACGCTTTCTCTTTTAGATCCATTAATTGTAATTGATTTCATTGTTGTAATTTATGTTTGTTTATTAATATTTACATTAAAAATTTAGAACTGATTGATTTATTATAATGCACATTATGCATCACATCTGCAAACAAATCTGAACAACTTAAAACTTTAATTTTACTGCTTTTTTGTTTTAAAGGAATAGTATCAGTTACAATTAATTCTTCTAGTTTAGAGTTTTCAAGTTTCTCGTAAGCATTGCCTGATAAAATAGGATGTGTACAAATAGCTCTAACACTTATAGCCCCTCTTTCTATCATTAAATCTGCAGCTTTTGCTAGGGTCCCTGCAGTATCAACCATATCATCTACTATTACCACATTTTTCCCACTCACATCTCCTATCAACTCCATGCGAGAGATAACATTAGATTTTTCCCGTTGCTTATAACAAATCACAACATCGCTTTGTAAAGCTTTTGAATATGCATAAGCTCTTTTAGAACCTCCCATATCTGGTGAAGCAATAGTTAAATTCTTTAGATTTAAACCTTTTAAATAAGGTAAAAATATTGTTGATGCGTACAAATGATCTACTGGTCTTTCAAAAAACCCTTGAATTTGATCTGCATGCAAATCCATAGTAATAATACGTGTAGCTCCAGCAGTTTCAAGCATTTTTGCAACTAACTTAGCAGCAATTGGTACTCTGGGCTTGTCTTTTCTGTCTTGTCTTGCCCAACCAAAATATGGCAAAACTGCTGTTATATGTCTTGCTGAAGCACGTTTTGCTGCATCAATCATTAACAACATTTCCATCAAATTTCTGGAGCTTGGTTGCGTAGAACCAATAATAAAAATTCTTGCTCCTCGAATAGATTCTTCAAACGATGGCTGAAATTCACCATCGCTATATTTAGAAGTAATTACATTACCTAAATCAATGCCAAAAGATTTAGCTATTTTACCTGCCAATTCTTCACTCTGAGAACAAGCAAAAATTTTAGGTTCTGGTCTTTCGTAAGACATTATATTTTACTGTTAAATAGTGATTTAAATCCCGTTTGCTAAAACGAGGTGCAAATTTAAAAATTTATTTGGACTCAAAAGCATAAAAGACAGTATTTTTAATAGATTAACATAAATTATTTTATAATTTTGCTTTCTCTTTTGCTCAAGTAGAGATCCCGATAGTTACGGGAGGTAGACGCTTAAATGCTCAAGTGCCTGCCTAACGGCAGGTAAAGCGGATTTACCTACCAAAGGTAGGATTGGTAGACCTGTCTGCCGACAGTCAGGCGCGCTTTGAAACA
>JADFSQ010000270.1 GCA_022560715.1 Bacteroidota bacterium | reverse complement strand
CTGATAGGGGAGAAGAATATCTTCCTTGATAAATTTTTCACTAATAATTGATAAGACATGGAATATTAAAAAGAACAGAACGGATACTACTAATGGCATTCCCAATCCACCTTTCCTGATGATAGCTCCAAGTGGAGCACCAATAAAGAACAATAAAATGCAGGCAAATGCTAATGTAAATTTCCTATGCCATTCAATTTGATGCTTTATAATTAACAATTTTTTTTGGATCAAAATTATGGAAAGCTTTACGGTAGTTTTCTCTTTTCTTAAGAACGATTTCCCAGCTCAATCCGGCTTGAGCTCCCTCTAAAATCAAGAATTCAAAAAGTTTTTGGTCATCATGCAACGGAACTCCCCATTCTTGGTCATGATAGGCTTCGTATAAAGGGTCGCCAATACACCAACCGCATTTGTGTTTTGTACTCATAATCTTAAGCTGTAAGTTTTTGTTTTAAAGATAGACAAAGCATGACAATTATCATCTTATTTAAGATGACAAAATAATATTTTTACATTTTCAAAACTTGAAAAATGAAGAGCATAATCGAAAACAGTTTACAGAAGAGTAAATCTTACCAAGAATATAGAGATATGGTAAAGCAATTAGTTGCTGAAGAATCTACAACAGGGCATGATAAAACAGAAGAGTTAATAGGATATACCAAGCTTAACGACAGACGTATGAAACGCTGGGACAAAACTTTAAAAATTTCACAAGATATCCAGGATAGAATAGCAAAATTTAATGAGAAAGTGACTTGGTTAGTGCTTACCGAAAGCTGGTGTGGTGATGCAGCACATCTTATGCCAGTAATGAATAAGATTGCAGAGCTTAATAATAACATAGACTTTAGAGTTGTTCTTCGAGATGAAAACAATGAGTTAATGAATCGGTTTTTAACAAATGGAAGTAAGTCTATTCCTAAATTAATAATGATTGATAAAACATCAGGAGATGTTATAAATTCGTATGGTCCTCGACCAAGTGAAGCCACCAAAATGGTGAATGATTATAAAACAGAACATGGTAAACTGACATCAGAATTTAAAGAAGACTTGCAACACTGGTATAACAAGGATAAAGGACAAAGTACACTTAAAGATATAACAGCAATGCTTTCGGAATTAGTGCCTAATTTTTCCCTTTAAAAAGAAATGTAATAGTTCCTAATTGGGATGGTTTTGCAGGGTTAATACTGAATATTGCTGCTTTGGCATATTCTAAAGCACTATCGATTAAACAGCCATTACTTGATGCCGAAGAACTGTTTACGTAAGCATCAATGACATTGCCATTACTGTCCACAGTAATATTAATTACAATTTTTCCTCCATATTCGCACAAATAAACTGGAGTAGGTAAAAATGTATGTTCTCTATCTACGAGAGAATACGATATTGAACTATTTTTGTTTGAATTATTTCTATTCTTTTCCGAACGCTTATTTATAATGTCATTAATGTCGTTGAATGCAGGATTTTCGTCTGGAGTAGATTCTTGTTCCGATTCTTTCGGTTTCTCTTGAGGTTCGGTTACATTATTTCTGTTTCTAATTTCTTCAAGAAGTTTTTCAAATTCGGCATCTTCTAATGCTTCCTGTTTTTGGTTTTCATTAAAGGCTTCATTAGTTGTAATGTTATCGAAACTTTTAAGAAGTGCTTCCAGTTCTTCTAATTCTTCTTCAACAAGTTCTTGGGCATCCATTTCGAAATAGGTTTCGGCAACCAATTCCGATTTCTTTTTTATATGAATTGTAAATCCTAAAAACAAGACTATTGTAGATAGGAAAATTGTAATAATTAAAGCCTTGTATGTGTTGGTAGTGATCACTAAAACCGAAAAAAATCTGAATTATATATACGTGAATATATAGAAAATAGTTTAAAAAGTTAATAATTTGAATTATTTAGAAGGAAGGTTCTCAATAAATTTTTCGACAGAAAAGGCATCAGTAACATTAAAATCGCCAATTTTTGTGCGTCGTAAAACTGATAAATGTCCACCAGAATCTAATGCTTTTCCAAAATCGTGTGCTAATGAACGTATATAAGTACCTTTGCTACAAACAACTCTAAAATCAATTTCCGGAAGAGCAATTTGAGTAATCTCGAAAGTATTTATTGTAATCTGCCGCGATTTAATTTCTACGTTTTCTCCAGCTCTTGCAAATTCGTACAAGCGTTTTCCGTCTTTTTTTATAGCTGAAAATACTGGCGGAAATTGTGCAATCTCACCAATAAACTGTTTTGTGGTTTCCTGAATTAATTCTTCTGTTATATGTGAAGTCGAAAAAGTATTGTCGATTTCAGTTTCCAAATCGTATGATGGTGTCGTGCTTCCTAAAACAATAGTTCCTGTGTATTCTTTTATTTGTGTTTGAAAGGTATTGATTTGCTTGGTCATTTTTCCTGTACAAATAATAAGTAATCCTGTTGCCAATGGGTCGAGCGTTCCAGCATGACCGACTTTTATTTTTTTAATATTAAAAGCTTTCCTTATTTCCCAACGCAATTTATTAACCACCTGAAAAGAGGTCCAATTAAGTGGTTTGTCGATAAGTAAAACTTGTCCTTCTAAAAATTGTTCTTTTGTCATTTCATAGTAATGTTCTCTCCTTTTTAAAGGAGAGATGTCACATAGTGACAGAGTGGTTTAAGAATTAAAAATACTAAATAGAATAGCTATCACACCAACTACAACACAATAGACTGCAAAATACGATAACTTACTTTTCTTTACCAAAGCCATCATCCAGGTACAGGCAAATAATCCGGAAATAAAAGCAGCCATAAAACCAAGTGATAAAGCGGTAATATTATGGTTTTCAAAAGAAAGCTCTCCACTAAAAACATCTTTGGCAATCTTTCCGAAGATTAAAGGCACTACCATTAAAAACGAAAATCGTGCAGCTTTGGTTTTGTCGTTTCCTAATAATACAGAAGTAGAAATGGTCGCTCCGGAACGTGAAATACCGGGAATCATAGCAACTGCTTGAGAAATTCCAATAATAAATGCGTTTTTAAACGATACTTTTTTGTTGGTGTTTTTGGCTCTGTCTGCAAGAAATAGTAGGATTGCTGTTACAATTAACATACAACCAACCAATAAAATGTTTCCTCCAAAAAGCGACTCAAGTTGCTCTTCAAAAAACAATCCAACAATAACTGCCGGAAGCATTGATGCTATAATTTTAGTGATGAATTTTGTATCGTCATTCCATTTAAAAGTTAACAAGCCTTTTAAGATATCGAGTATATCTTTTCTAAACACAACAATTGTGCTTAAAGCAGTTGCAAAATGGAGCATAACGGTAAACATTAAACTTTCTTCTGGCATGGAGGTGTCACCAAGAATGGCTTTACCAATTTCTAAATGACCACTTGAAGAAACTGGAAGAAATTCGGTAAGTCCTTGAATAATTCCTAAAATGACTGAATCTATAATGTCCATGGAGCAAAATATCAAAATTAAAGCATCTTTTTCGAGAAATGAAACAAATGTAGCTATAGATTCTCTAACTCCAACCGAAAAAAAGATCTTAAAATTAATTGCTGATAATAAAACTAATTAAGGAAGTAGGTAAAGAAATATTTGTTTCTTATCGTACATCGGAAAAGCTTGGGAGTAATATTATTAATAAGTTAGGTCTATATCATCATCCTAATAGTCTATTAATTTGGGCTAAAGAAAATCAAGATTCATTTTTACAAATATACGTAAT
>JADFSQ010000269.1 GCA_022560715.1 Bacteroidota bacterium | reverse complement strand
CAGGGTTTTCTTCTAAAAAATCTAAAGTAGTCATTATCATACCTGGCGTACAATATCCACATTGAATAGCTCCTTTTTCTACAAATTTCTCTTGTAGCTTGTGTAATTTGTTTTGATCTGCAACACCTTCTATTGTTGTAATGACACTCCCTACTACTCGCATCGCAGGAGTGATACAGCTTTGTATAGCTTTGCCATCTACGAAAACCGTACATGCACCACAACTAGCTTGTTCACATCCTATTTTTGTTCCAGTTAATAGAATCTTCTCTCTCAACACTTTCGATAAAGTATCGTGAGGTTTCACTGCTATGTGATACTCTTTTTCGTTAACAGTTAATTTTATTATTTTCATCCTTAAAAAAGAATTATATCTTATTCAATAGCACTTTTAAGTTTAAAAAAGTAATGTCTTTTCGCTAGAAAATGTGAATATACTACATACTTATGCTGTTTAAGCAAAAAGAGATTAATTTGTATGTAGTTATAATTGAGTCATAAAATTTATGAAATACAAACCGTCATTGTAAAAGTAAAAATATTATTTATTTCATTCAAATAAAATGATGATTATCAGCATCTATAATTTAAACAAAATAATAAAATTATAAACCAGCTCCAATACTTTTTCCTCCATCAACATAAATGGTTTGTCCTGTTATAAATTGGGTACTATCATCGCTTAAAAAAGCAACTACATTAGCAATATCTTCAGGTTGTCCTATACTTTTTATAGGTTGAGCCTGAATTAATTTTTCTTGTATATCTTGTGGCAACTTTTGAGTTAGGGGAGTATCGATTAATCCAGGAGCAATTGCGTTTACTAGGACTCCATATTTACCTAATTCTAAAGCTAATACTCTTGTTAATCCAACCACACCAGCTTTTGAAACTGAATAATTTGATTGGCCTATATTTCCAAGCCAGGCTCGAGAAGTTATGTTTATTATTCTTCCATATTTTTGTTCTCGCATTAATGTTCCTGCCGCTTTACACATTAACCATGTCCCTTTTAGATTAACTTCAATAACCTTATCAAAATTTTCGACCGGCATTTTCCAAATCATATTGTCACTAATTATCCCGGCATTATTTACAACAACATCAATATGTCCAAATTCATTGACCACTGTTTTAAAAAGACTGTTTACCTCATTTTTATTGCTAATATCACAAGCTAGAAATTTTGCAAGGCGTCCCAATTTATTGGCCAAAGACTCCCCTTTTTTTTCATCAACATCTACCAAAATAGTTATATAATTATCATTAATCATACGTTGCGCTATGGCTTTCCCAATGCCTTTAGCTGCTCCAGTAACTATTACTATTCGCTTATCCATTTTTAGTGATTATTAATTTGCCATAATATTAATGACTATTTCTTCTAGTATTCAAGCTCCTTCTAAAACACTATTTAATACCTATATCTTCGGAAGCATTTACTTTGTATTGTATTAATACAATAATTTAACAAAATAAAGAACCTGTAGATAGAAAAATATGATAAATATCATCAAAAAGTAAAAGATGTGATTTGGATTAATGAATAATTAGTTTGAGCATATATTTGAGCTATCAAAATATTGCTCTGTTCAATCCCTTTATTCATAGCCTTTTCAACGAATTTAAGGTGGTCCTTTATAGACTACTTTGCACGAAATTGTTTAACCTATGTTTAACCTTAACAAATCAAAAAAGCCGTTCAATTTCTTGAATGGCTTTCTATCATTAAGCTCCTCCTCTAAGACTCGAACTTAGGACCCTCTGATTAACAGTCAGAAAAGGCTGAACCCTAAATTTTTATTAAACTATTAGATAAATTTAATATTTGGTTCGAGAATAGGTCAATGTAGTGCACAAATAGGACCTTCAATCTTTTAGTTGTGTGTTTTTAATTAAGTTAAGACATCAAATTTCCCTAACTCCGATATTAATGAGTTCGACATTTTTTCTTTACGCTCTACTAAACAAGACTCAAGTACATTTTGTATTTGATTCTTTTTCTTTTTGTAATTCATATTTGTTTAAAAAGGAATTAGTTAAAAAAACTATGGTCAAAAACTTGAATAGCTTTTTCTTTGACAGTTGCTTTTATGTAGTTCATGAAAACTTTTTCTGATTTATGACCTGAGATTGTCATAATGCGATGAGGAAGCATCCCTTCATTGTAGGCATTAGTACAAAAACTTCTTCTTGCGGTATGCATGCTCACGAATTTATATTTTGGCTTTGTATCAGCGTTTTTTTGTCCTTTAACTGTTCGATACCTTGTAAAGTTTTCATTTATTTTGGCACGCTTTAAAATACGTTTAATGTCTTTGTTAAGTTTATTTGGATGAAGGTAAGGAGGGAAGCCATTATTACGCTTTTTTAAGATGTTTTGAGCCATTACGGTTAAAGGAATATATACTTCTTTGTCTGTTTTCTGTTGCTTTAAATGAATACAATCTCTATTCCCCAGTTTTGTCAAGATTGGATTTTTTAGAAATGTAGTTAGATCCCCTACACGTAACCCAGTATTGCACGCTATCAAAAATATATCTCTCACATCGTTAAGATAGTCATCATTTAATTTGACATTATAAATTTTTTCTAACTCTGACTTATTAAGATAAGGATGATTTATTTCTTCAGTAAGCTTTGAGAAATACTTTTGTTTAAACTCAGCATTTTTATGATTTCCATTATCATAAGCGGATGTTATAATGGTTTTAAGCTTCTGTATCATTGAACCAATATAATTTCTTGTGTACCCTTTTTCATAACCATAATCAATGAAATCATAATAGAAAGTTTTATTAAAATCTTCAAAATAAAAAACATCAATTTTTCTTGACTTCAAATATTTTTCGAAATAGGATTTACAGTTTTTATATGTTTTTACAGTTCCTGCGGTTAATGGTTTTTTAGAGTAAGGAGAAATCTTTTCCGAATAAAAAGTTGTATACCAATCAAAATAAATAATAACGTTGTTTGATTTGATATTGTCAATCTCTACTTTTTCATTTGTATTAATGTTTAATATTTTTTTAATTGCATTGTCACATTTTGTTTGTGTTAGGTATCCATTTTTTTCTAATTCTTGGATTGCTTCCTCAAATTCAATTTCATAATTCCGCAACTTTTTGTTTATTTCATCCGCATCAAAAATATCGTTGGGATGCTTGATCCTACCGTTTTTAGCATTCCAATATTTTTCTGATCCTTTTTTAATAGTTAAGGAAGTCGTACATCTAACTCTAATGTTTCTTCCATATCGTAAATCAATTAAAATTGTGTTTACTTTCCTCCCTTTTCTTAGTTTAAAATTTGTTCTCATTTTTTTACATTTTTCAGTTTTTAAAAGTTAAAACAGTCTCTGAAAATGGAGAAATTGTTTGACCACATGTTTGACCACATATGTCCATTCCTGACCATTTTTGGTTAAAATTTGTTGTAAAAAAATGGAATTTGATTTACACATCCGTTATCTTCATTATACTTATTGTCTTATTTTCCGGAGTGGTTAAATTCCCAATATTGAAGCAGACGGACAACCAGGTGATACCTTGGGTACCTAACATCAATAGGGTTACAAGCCAGGGAATAATGAATCCTTTTCATTGGGAATCTTTAAATTGGTTAAGTGCAAATACCGAAATCAACGCTAAAATTTATTTTTTCTACGGAGATATATATAATCAAGATGCTTTGCTAAGAAACAGCAAGAGAACTCACTACCTTGTGGCACCGACAGACATTGTGGACGCTATCCAAAACAGAGAGATAAGAAACACTTATTT
>JADFSQ010000268.1 GCA_022560715.1 Bacteroidota bacterium | reverse complement strand
GAAAACCAAGGAATTTCATTTAATTAAATATGATGCTTGGCAAGAAGTGAACGGTTTATTATTACCTAAAACTTTTAAATAGTATCATTTTGAAGATAAAATAGTTGGTGAATTTCAAAGAGAAATGAGTTTTGTTAATGTATCTACTTCACAAACACCACCTAATGATAGTTTATTTGAAAAGCCAGAAGACGCTGTAATCATTGAATAAAAACAAATTATTTGGCATATTCTTTATAATTTTATTAAAATTGTTAAAGAATTATTAATATAAAGTAGGAAATAACACGCAACCATTTTATGATTTATGTATCTTTAGAATATAACCATCATTAACTCCAGCTATGAAAAAACTAATCTTTCTTTTTTTAACATCAATAATATTATTTAATTGCGAAAACGAAAGTGTAGATATACAAGCAACTCTACCACCTTGTGACAATGGTACTTTTGTTGGTGATGTTGTTTTAAACTCTCAACAGGAGGTTGATGATTTTGGAGCAATGTGTTATTCTAAGATTGAAGGAAAATTAATAATAGGAGCTTCATGGGTTGAAAATGATATTAGTGATTTATCTTCATTAAGTAGTATTACTCAAGTAAGTAAAAAAATGAGAATATCTGCTTTCTATTTAGAAAGTTTAAATGGATTAAACAATATAACAACGGTTGGAGGATTATGGGTTTTAGATAGTTTTTATTTGAAAAACTTAGATGGTTTAGAAAGCCTGGAACAAGTTGGAAATTTAATTCAAGATGGATATATTGGATATGCTGAAGATATGCAAATTGTTAGATGTTCTTCTTTGATATCAATAAAAGGATTAAGCAATTTAAAATATGTTGAAGGTCTATTTATGCAAGGAAATACCGAATTAATATCATTGGACGGTTTAGAAAACTTACAAACAGTAATAACCTATAATAATTATCTAGGAGTTTCAATAGGATTGTCTAATTGTATCGATGGTTTTCAATGTATTCCCAATTTAAAATTAAATAATTTATGTGCTTTGCAAAATTTATTTACCGACGGAATATACGATGAAGACTTCGTAACTATTAAATGGAATGCCTATAATCCCACGATTCAAGATATCATCGATGGTAACTGTTCACAATAAAACAAGTTTCTGCTTTTGCGCCTTCGCTAAAACTTCAGCGACATGTAGACGAAGGAATGACTAAAAAAGCGAGCCATTTGGCTCGCTTTTTTTTATTGTCATTTCGAACTTGTGTGAGAAATCTCATTATATTATATGAAGATTATGTGATTTCTCACATAAGTTCGGAAATGTCAATCCTTTATTCTCCTTTATACTTATCACTATAGCGCTTCCATAATTTAGTTTGGTGAGTTTCTAAACTAATTTCTCTGCCATCAATAAAAGCATGTGATAAAATGTTTGTTCGCATGTCTAAAGCATCACCTTCACTAATAAACAAGGTTGCACTTTTACCAGCTTCAAGAGTTCCATAATCTGCATCAATACCTAATATTTTTGCAGTATTAGAAGTAATGAGTTTTAGGGCTTCCTCTTTGTCCATACCTTGTCCAGCAACTTGTCCAGCCTGAAATGGTAAATTTCGTGCGTTTGCACGTTCCATTTGTCCGCTGTTTTCTAAACCAACAAGAATACCTTGATCTGTTAAAAGTTTTGCCAGTTTATACGGAAAGTCATAATCGTCATCATCACTACTTGGAGTAGTATGAACTCTCCTAACCAACACAGGAATATTATTCGATTTTAAAAGTGCTGCAACTTTATTAGCTTGATAACCACCTACAATAACCACATTTGCAATGCCATTTGCTTTGGCGAAATCTATAGCATCTGTAATTCCTTTTTCATCATTAACATGCACAAACAATTTTTGAGTGTCATTAAATAAACCTTGCATGGCTTCGTAAGGAAGGTTTTTTGTGGTTTTATTTCCTTTTAGGTAGGCTTTACTCTCGGCAATAAATGCATTAATCTTTCCAACTTCTTTGCTATAGTCCTTATTTACTTTTAATCCAGGATCTTCTCCTAACCACCAACGACCTCTGGTAAAACTTCTTGGCCAGTTTAAGTGAATAGCATCATCAACTTTTAGTACAGCATCTTCCCAATTCCATGCATCAAATTGTACTATAGATGAGGTTCCTGAAATGATGCCACCTCGTGGTGTAATTTGTCCAATCAACACACCATTTGGACGCATAGATTCCACAACTTTAGATTCGGCATTATAAGCAATAATACTTCTAATGTGCGGATTCATAGTTCCAATTTCTTTGGTATCATTTGTTGCTCTTACTGCACCAATTTCCTGTAATCCAAGGGTTGAGTTTGGCGCAATAAATCCGGGATAGACATGTTTGCCTTTAGCATCAATAATAGTTCCTTTATAGGTTATTTTAGCAACTAAACCATTAACACAAGCAGTTATTTTTCCGTTTTCTACAATAATAATACTGTGTTCGATAACTGTTCCATCTCCAATATGAGCTGTAGCTCCAACAATAGTAAACGCTTTAGTTTGTGCTGGAGCAGGAGTTTGCTGTGCAAAAGTTAATGAGAAGCACAACGCCAAAAGTGCAGATATATATATAATTTTTTTCATAATTTTCAGTTTAAGATTAAAGTGAATCACAATTTAATTCTGGTTTATCTTTCTTTTTAACAGGCTGTGTTTTCATGCCTTTGTTTTTATCTTTCAGCATCATAGAAATAAGTTCGCTTTTTTCTTTTTTAATGGCTTCACGAGATTGTGCATCTCTTTCAATATCAAAATAAGTAACGCCCTCTATTATGGTTTTTTCAGCTTTGGAATACACAGACATTGGATGACCACTCCACAGAACAACATCAGCATCTTTGCCTACTTTTATGCTTCCAACTCTATCGTCTATATGTAACAATTTAGCAGGATTGAGCGTGACAAATTTCCATGCATCTTCTTCGCTTATGCCTCCATATTTAACCGATTTTGCTGCTTCTTGGTTTAGTCGTCTCGACATTTCGCCACTATCACTATTAATTGCTGTAACAACTCCAGCATTATGCATTATTGCTGCATTATAAGGTATGGCATCATTGACCTCAAATTTATAAGCCCACCAGTCGCTAAAGGTTGAACCACCAACACCATGAGCTTTCATTTTATCTGCAACTTTATAACCCTCAAGAATATGTGTAAACGTGTTGATATTAAAATTGAATCTTTCTGCGACTTTCATCAGCATATTAATCTCACTTTGCACATACGAATGGCAACTTATAAAACGTTCTTTATTTATGATTTCGGCGAGCACATCCATCTCAATATCTTTTCTGTAAGGCTTGCCATTTTTCTTTTTGGCATAAGATTAAGTATATCGGGAGCAAACCAATAAACGGGATAGCCACTGCCAGCATAACCTGTATTGAATAAAG
The DNA here is from genome assembly GCA_022560715.1 of Bacteroidota bacterium. GTDB lineage: Bacteria > Bacteroidota > Bacteroidia > Flavobacteriales > Flavobacteriaceae > PRS1. The sequence goes on along the minus strand of JADFSQ010000268.1, from coordinate 378 downwards.
TCTTCCTGTAAATTTCATGGAGATTGCTTCCAACCGGGTTAAATCTAATAAAGATTTTAAAATAGAAGGTAATCTTGTCAAAAGAGATTATCTACAAAAAAAGCTGCCAGATTTTGTCCAGCAGCTTTTTTTGATCAAAGATTCTATTCATTAAAGTGGGGCACTGTATTCGGCTACACCTTCGCGTGTATCTTCCATAGCATATTTGGCTTTCATCCCAGTTTGAATCAAAAGATCAAAAAATGAATTATAGTAGATAAAAAAACCAGATATCTTTTAAATTTTTAAAGTTCAAAATTCTAAATAGTGTCAGGTAAAAATCTACTTACGTACGGTGAGTGACCATGTTGTCTTGAGCCACCATGACCTGAGGGCCCT
>JADFSQ010000267.1 GCA_022560715.1 Bacteroidota bacterium | reverse complement strand
TGGCAGTGTTTATTTGATGCTATCAAACCTTTAACCGAAAATGAGTTAGAGAAAATTATTTATATACGCAATCAAGGTCATACAGTTACTGAAGCCATTAATAGACAGTTATCACACTACGCTTATCATGTTGGGCAACTAGTATTTGTTGGCAAAATGATTAAAGGGGAAGACTGGGAATCGCTATCTATTCCAAAAGGAGAATCTACGTCTTACAACATAGAAAAATTTAGTAAAGACAAAGGGAGGCGACATTTTACCGATGACCTTTAGTTAAAAACTTCAATATTCAAGCACCAAATTCCAAACTATTCTTTAATCATTTATCAAAACCTTTGAGTTTTGGAATTTGTTATTTGGAATTTAATTTTTTCCGTTTTCGTTTCGTAAATTTGTAACTTCAAAAATCGACTAAAAAAATACTTATGAGTAAATACGATATCATTATTCTTGGTAGTGGTCCTGGAGGTTATGTTACTGCCATTAGAGCATCACAATTAGGATTTAAAACTGCAGTTGTAGAAAAAGAAAGTTTAGGTGGCGTTTGTTTAAATTGGGGTTGTATTCCAACCAAAGCTCTTTTAAAATCGGCACAAGTTTTTGAATATTTAAAACATGCCGAAGATTATGGTTTATCTGTAAAAGATTACGATAAAGATTTTGATGCTGTAGTAAAACGTAGTCGTGGAATTGCCGACGGAATGAGTAAAGGTGTGCAGTTTTTATTGAAGAAAAATAAAATTGATGTTATTAAAGGTTATGGTAAGTTAAAGACTGGAAAAAAGATTGATGTCGATGGTACAGAATACAGTGCAGACCATATCATTATTGCAACAGGAGCACGTTCTCGCGAATTACCAAGTTTGCCACAAGATGGTAAAAAAGTTATTGGTTACAGGGAAGCAATGACCTTGCCAAAACAGCCCAAAAAGATGATTGTTGTTGGCTCTGGTGCCATTGGTGTTGAGTTTGCTTATTTCTATAATTCTATGGGAACTGAAGTTACCATAGTTGAATTTTTACCTAGTGTTGTTCCTGTTGAAGATGCTGACGTATCTAAACTATTAGAACGTTCATTCAAGAAAAGCGGTATAAAAATTATGACGTCTGCTGAAGTAATTTCGGTTGATACGTCAGGCAAAGGTGTTAAAGCCACAGTAAAAACTAAAAAAGGAGACCAAATTCTGGAAGCAGATATTATTCTTTCGGCTATTGGGATAAAATCGAATATTGAAAATATTGGACTGGAAGATGTTGGTATTGCTGTTGACAGAGATAAAATTATAGTAAACGATTATTACCAAACCAATATTCCAGGATATTATGCCATTGGCGATGTCACTTCTGGGCAAGCATTAGCTCACGTAGCATCTGCTGAAGGCATTTTATGTGTTGAAAAAATAGCTGGACAACATGTAGAAGCTTTAGATTATGGCAATATTCCGGGTTGTACGTATTGCTTACCTGAAATTGCAAGTGTAGGTTTAACCGAAGCACAAGCAAAAGAACAAGGTTTAGATATTAAAGTTGGTAAGTTTCCATTTTCGGCATCAGGAAAAGCAAGTGCCGGAGGACATAAAGAGGGTTTTGTAAAAGTAATCTTTGACGCTAAATATGGCGAATGGTTGGGCTGCCATATGATAGGTGCTGGAGTGACTGATATGATTGCTGAAGTTGTTTTAGGTCGTAAACTTGAAACCACAGGACACGAAGTTTTAAAAGCTGTGCATCCACATCCAACTATGAGTGAAGCAGTTATGGAAGCCGTAGCAGATGCTTATGGTGAAGTGATACATCTTTAAAGAAAAAAGAGAATAGAATATAGAAAATAGACACAAATTATTCGTGAAAATTAGTGAAATTCGTGTCTATAAAAAACTTTGAATAGCCAATTCATAACTCTGCAACCCAAAACCTATAATGACACCTTTTGCATGTGCCGAAATATAAGATTTATGTCTAAACTTTTCTCTGGAAAATGTGTTGGAAATATGAACTTCTATAACTGGAGTTTCGATGGCTTTTACAGCATCACCAATACCAACAGAGGTATGTGTATAAGCAGCCGAATTTAAAATAATGCCATAATAAGCAAAACCAACCTCATGTAATTTATCTATAAGTTCGCCTTCAATATTCGATTGAAAATAATCAATTTGAAAGTTTGAGTATTTTTCTTTTACTTCACTTAAAAATTCTGTAAAAGACAAGCTCCCATAAATTTTTGGTTCACGTTTACCTAATAAATTTAAGTTTGGTCCATTAATGATGATTAATTTTTTCATAAGGTAAAAGTATTAAAAATAAACAAAAGACTGCCTTTTCAGACAGCCTCTTATAAATTTGCAATTTTTAATTTCAGAACCTAAACCCAACTGAAAACTGAAAAACACCATTTTGATTTTTTAAACTACTTGAACTAGGCAGATTATTAATATTTGATAGTCCAATATTATAACGTGCTCCAAAATTCAAACCGCTTATAAATTGATATCCAAGACCAATATTTGCACTAAAATCAATTGTTTTAAAATTTTCTAAAATATCGTTTTCACCTAAGTTTCCGACAGAACTAAATTCATTTTTTGCAGATAACAAAAATCCTATTTGAGGTCCAGCTTGTATATAGAGTTCATCAACTATTTTAATTTTTGCCATTATAGGAAGGTTTAAATAATCTAATTTAAGTGTTCCGTCAAAACCATCTACTTGGGTGTATTTTGCACCTTGCATAGAATATAAAAGTTCTGGCTGGATGGCAAAATCATTAGTAAGGCACAATTCAGCAAATCCACCAAAAAACATACTTGTTCTGGCATCAAAATTATCTGTGTCATCTCCATTTAATGTTGCTACATTTAATCCAGCTTTTAATCCTAAATTATGGCAAATACAACTTGATAAAAATATGGCAGAAACTATAGAAATAAGCAGTGCTTTTTTCATAACATATTAATTTTAAGTAGGTTAATAATATTAAAGATAGTATTTATTTTGATTAAAACCAAAATATTTGACATAAAAAAGGAAGCTATTAGCTTCCTTTAATAAAATATTAGCCTTTAATTTAAAATAAAATCATAATTAAAGAATCACAATTACTTTTTTTATTTAATTCTTTTTTCTTTTATTTTTGCTGGTATGATTTGTTTTGCTTATGACTCAACAAATTGGGAGTGTTGGACTCTTGCTCGATAGCTTGTGATCTTCCTCTGCTCCTCTCTGGGAGTAGAGAAAAGGTCGGAAGATTATTAAAATAATCTATAAGTCTGTTATAAAATAATGAGATAAATCTAGCCCCTGCTTGAGCTGCAAGTTCTAATTGGCTTAGAGAAAATCCACAGGTTGCATTAACATTAAATTTTTGATTAGAAAGTTCTCTTATTACTGAAAAATAATTTTGACCATTATAAGAAACAGGAACTTTTATTGCTAATTCAGAATAATCCAAATTTTTTCTTATTTCAAAAAAGCTATCCCCGTCTATTTCATATTTTATTAAATCATCGGTTTCCCAGGCTTCTTCAGGTGAATTGTGTAGGGTTAAAATTGAATGTTGAACAATTACTCTAGGGTTAATATGGGGAGGAACATACATACGAGGCTTACTTTCATTTGTTATGAAAAATGGATTTTCCTCATGGTTCCGCTCAGTTGTTTTAGGAATCGGCATGGCATAAATGCCACCTGGGAAATACTCAAAATCCGGGATCAAAGCACCTGCTAAACCTTCAGGTTTTTTTCTTGGTTTTGTTTGATTAGATACTGGTCCACCCCTGACTGCAAAATATGCTGCAATAA
>JADFSQ010000266.1 GCA_022560715.1 Bacteroidota bacterium | reverse complement strand
TGCAAATACCATCCAAATACTATACCAATCTCTACCTGCTTCTGTAGTGAAATGCTGTACTACATAACCACTACCAATACCACCCAACATAGCACCAACTCCATTAGTTAACAGTATAAATAATCCTTGTGCACTTCCTCTGTATTTGCTGTCGGTTTCTGTTTCTATAAATAATGAACCTGAAATGTTGAAAAAGTCAAAAGCTGCACCATAAACGACCATCGACATAATAAGGTAGCCAACGCCTATGCCTTCCGGAGAGCCAATTCCGAATAAACCAAAGCGCAAAAACCATGCAATCATACTCAAAATCATTACTGTTTTTATTCCAAAACGTTTTAAGAAAAAAGGAATGGTTAAGATAAATAAGGTTTCCGAAACTTGTGATAAAGCAATAAATGTATTGGAATTAGTCACGACAAAAGAGTCTGGGAAATCTGTTGTAAAACTTCGCATAAATTCTGATGCCCAGGCATTTGATATTTGCAATACAACACCTAGTAAGGTTGCAAAAATAAAGAATACAGCCATTTTATATTCTTTAAATAAGGCAAAAGCATCTAAACCTAAGCGTGCTGATAATGATTTATTTTCAGATTTTGAAAGTGGAACATTTGGTAGTGTAAATGAATATACTCCCATAATTAATGAGATTACCATCGCAAAATAAAATTGCATATTGTTTTGTGCCCACCCAAAAGTTCCTACTGCTACTTCTGCTACTATAAAACCAATGGTTCCCCAAACACGAATTTTGGGAAATACTTTTATGACATCCATTTTGTTTTCGGTCAATATGCTATATGAAACTGTATTCGCTAAACCCAAAGTCGGCATATACACTGTTAAATAACCTAACATCATCCAGAAAAATGTGTCATAATCATGTGTTTGGGCTAAAAAAAACATAAATCCTGCACCAATTATATGCAGCAATCCTAATAGTTTTTGAGCATTTAAGTATTTGTCGGCAATAATACCAACAATGCCAGGCATTACCAATGAAGCAATTCCGAGTGTTGTGAAGATTTTACCAATTTGTATTCCTTCAAAATTCAATTGCCCTCCCAAATACCCTCCGAGAGAGATTAACCAGGCGCCAAATACAAAAAGTTCTAAAAAATTTAAAATGGTTAAACGAAATTTTATACTCATATAAGATGTGTTTTTATCGTTTGGATATTTCGTCTCTTATACGTGCAGCAGTTTCATAATCTTCACTATCTACTGCTTCGTCTAATAAATTATGAAGTTCTTCCAATGTTTTACCTTTAAAATTCTCTGGTGATTTGGTTTCAATTTCTTTGGCTAAACCCTCATCCATTAAGATACTGTCTTCAGAATCTTCATCCTCTTTATCAGGATTAACTTTAAGATATATTCCTGCTTTATCTAAAATGTTTTTGTATGTGAAAATGGGAGCTTTAAAACGAAGTGCTAACGCAATAGCATCGCTTGTACGTGCATCAATAATTTCTTCAATCTTATCGCGTTCACAAATTAAACTCGAATAAAATACGCCATCTACCAATTTATGAATAATAACTTGCTTTACTACGATACCAAATCTATCAGAAAAATTTTTAAAGAGGTCGTGTGTTAATGGTCTAGGAGGTTTTATTTCTTTTTCTAAAGCAATGGCAATAGATTGTGCTTCAAAAGCACCAATAACGATAGGAAGTTTTCGGTCGCCGTCAACTTCACTTAATATAAGAGCGTAAGCACCATTTTGTGTTTGGCTGTATGAAATTCCCTTTATGTGAAGACGAATTAAACTCATAATTTATAAAATGTAAAGGACTGTTTAAATTAGGACTTTACCAACACCAAAGACATTAAGTTTTTAGAACTTGTTTACGCAATCCTTTAGCAAATACAATTTATAAAAAAATATTTATTGTTGAGCTTTAAATTCTTTTAATTTTTCGATGAACTTTGGTACAACTTCAAAAGCATCACCAACAACACCATAGTCTGCAGCTTTAAAGAAAGGTGCTTCCGGGTCCGAATTAATAACAACTTTTACTTTTGAAGCATTTATTCCTGCCAAATGCTGAATGGCTCCTGAAATGCCAATGGCTATATATAAGTTTGCAGCTACAGGTTTTCCTGTTTGCCCAACATGTTCGCTGTGTGGTCGCCAACCCAAATCGGAAACAGGTTTAGAACACGCTATAGCAGCCCCTAAAACTTCGGCTAATTCTTCAATCATTCCCCAGTTTTCAGGACCTTTTAATCCACGACCACCGGAAACAACAATTTCGGCATCTGCAATAGTAACTTTATCTGTTGCTCTATCTACCGATTCTATAGTTATACCAAAATCTGGAATTGAAGGCGAAAATTCTTCTGCGGAAGCGTTGGCATTAGACTCAACTAAACCGAATGAATTTTTAGATACACCTATAAGTTTTACATCCGTATTTATTTGACACATTTCGAAGGCTTTATTTGAAAAAGCAGTGCGCTTTACAGTAAAAGGCGAGGTGCTGGCAGGAGCATCTACAACATTTGATGCATAACCAGCATTTAAGCCTACTGCGAGAAGTGGAGCAAGGTATATGCTGTTTATACTTGAACTTACTATTACAACTTTAGCATTTTCTTTTTCGGCAGCTTGCTTTATAATGTTGGCATAAGCATTGGCATTAAAATTTTCTAATTGTGAGTTTGATACTTGTAGCACTTTGTCAACACCATAGTTTCCTAATTCGGAAGTGTTATTGGCATTAATTGTAATTGCAGTAACTGAAGTGCCTAATTGGTTGGCAACAGCTTTTGCATAAGAGGCAGCTTCTAAAGCTACTTTTTTAAACTTTTGGTTTTCGGATTCTGTATATACTAAAACGGACATAATTTCTTTAATATTTAAAATTTCAAGCACCAAAATCCAATTTTATGTGTTTGGAATTTGGGATTTGTCCCGATAGCTATCGGGATTGGAATTTATTTTTAAATTACCTTGGCTTCGTTGTGAAGCAGGTTTACTAACTCTTCTAAATTATCTGGCGACACTAATGTTATAGCACCTTTGGCTTCTGGTTTTTCAAATGAGATAGATGCAGTTTCCGCATTAGAATCTACTGGGTCAACAACAGTAAACGGTTTTTTTCGAGCCATCATAATGCCTCTCATATTTGGGATTCGTAAATCGCTTTCTTCAACAATTCCTTTTTGTCCGCCAATTACTAAAGGAAAAGCAGTATTAACAGTTTCCTTTCCGCCATCTATTTCTCTAACTACTTTAACATTCGAGCCATCAACTTCAATAGAGATGCAATTATTTATAAAATTTGCATTGGTTAAAGCAGCAATCATTCCTGGTACCATTCCACCATTATAATCGATAGATTCTCGACCAGCAATTACCAAATCGTAAGCTCCATTTTCAACAACTTTTGCTAATTGTTTAGCAACTGTAAAACCATCTGTTGCAACAGTATTCACTCTTATGGCAGCATCTGCGCCAATAGCAAGAGCTTTTCGCAAAGTAGGTTCAACTTCTGCACCACCAACACTTACTACATCTACACTTGCGCCTTGTTTTTCTTTAAACCACATCGCACGAGTTAAACCAAATTCATCATTGGGATTTATTACAAATTGCACACCATTAGTGTCAAATTTTGAATCGTCATCAGTAAAATTGATTTTAGAAGTAGTGTCAGGCACATGACTTATGCACACTAAAATTTTCATGTGTTTATATTTATTGTTTTTCAAAGGTCACATGCTGTTCGCTATTAATCATTCCCTTGGGTGATAAACTTTTTAGCATGCTCGTTTCATATAATTTATTGTTTTTTT
>JADFSQ010000265.1 GCA_022560715.1 Bacteroidota bacterium | reverse complement strand
GTTGTTGTTGATGTGACAGAAAATATTAATCCGGCAACATTTCCTGAAATTTTTGAACCAATGGAGCTGATAAGGTATGTTCTTGAAACAAATGCTGGTTGGGTAAAACAGAATAATATAACACGTGGCACAGAGGTGTTCGGTATCGGGGGTATACGATAGATATTATCCATTATTATAAATAAGTTACTATAAAATATATTGTGAAAGAAAAATTCTTTATCCCCCTTTTATTGGGTACAAATCGTAAGGGACGTAATAGTGAAAACCCTGCACAGTGGATCTTTAAAAAAATGAATAGTCGAGATGATATAGAAACGCGCCTCTTTGATGAGCGTGATTTTGCGCTTCCCAATGATGACTATGGCCAAGCGATCAAAGATTCATTTCCAGAATATAAAGATGCAATTTTCATTGGTGAAAACGGAAAAGAAGTCCTTCCCTTTGGGGAGGATTTAGGAGGGGTTTTTAAAGTAAAACGCGAAGTCGAAAAAATGTCTAAATCCAAATACAACGTAGTAAGTCCCGATGCTATTTGCGAGCAATATGGCGCAGATTCGCTTCGCTTATACGAAATGTTTCTCGGACCTTTGGAACAAGCCAAACCTTGGAACACTGCTGGAATTACAGGAGTACACAGTTTCCTTAAAAAACTATGGAAACTCTATTTTGATGATAATGGTTTAAAAGTTACAGACGTTAAACCAACAAAAGAAAATTTAAAAACGCTTCATAAAACCATAAAAAAGGTTGAGGAAGATATTATTAATTTCTCTTTTAACACGTCGGTTTCAACCTTTATGATTGCAGTTAATGAGTTAACAACGCAAAAATGTACAAGCAAAGAAATTCTGGAACCTTTGTTAATTGTGATTTCGCCTTACGCACCTCATATTGCCGAAGAACTATGGAATCAGTTAGGAAATAGCGAATCGATTTCAACTGCTACTTTTCCTGTTTTTGAAGAAAAATATTTAGTTGAGAGTTCTAAAAATTATCCTATTTCATTTAATGGGAAAATGCGTTTCACCATCGAGTTGCCTTTAGATATGAGTAAGGAAGATATTGAAAAAACAGTTTTAGCTCACGAAAAAACCATCGCTCAATTGCAAGGGCGTCAACCTAAAAAAGTAATAGTTGTTCTCGGTAAAATTGTAAATATTGTTGGATAATATAGAAATATTAGGACTAATTGCAGCTGGGTTAACAACATCGGCATTTTTGCCGCAAGTGTATAAAACCTGGAAAACAAAAGATGTGTCTTCTTTGTCAATGCCAATGTTAGTATTGTTTTTTGTTGGTATAATACTTTGGCTTATTTATGGGATTTATATTAACAGCTTGTCGATAATTATTGCAAATGGAATAACTATAGGTTCTTATGCTTTACTCATTTTTTTCAAGGTTAAATATGCCAAAAACAAATTATAGACTGACAAAATTTCTTAACTTTTGTTTGGCTTATTTTTTGCTATAATTACATTACATTTATAATTCATAAAAAAGAAAATATGTTAGGATATTATATATTACTTGGCGGGATTGCTCTAATAAGTTGGTTAGTAAGCAGCACGTTAAAAAAGAAATTCGCAAAGTATTCCAAAATACAATTGCGTAATGGCATGAGTGGTGCCGAAATTGCAGAAAAAATGTTGGCAGATCATGGTATTAGAGACGTAAAAGTAGTTTCTGTTAAAGGCAGACTTACAGATCATTACAACCCGAAAGATAAAACGGTTAATTTGAGTGAAGCTGTTTATTCACAACGCAATGCAGCAGCAGCAGCTGTTGCAGCACACGAATGTGGTCATGCTGTACAACATGCTCAAGCCTATAGTTGGTTGCAAATGCGTTCTACATTAGTTCCTGTGGTAAGTATTACTTCCCGAATGTCGCAATGGGTTGTTATAGGAGGAATAATACTTATGGCTACAAATATGCTTGGAGGCATTGGCTATTTTGTTGCTATTGCCGGTTTAATAATGATGGGATTTGCTACCTTGTTTAGTTTTATAACACTTCCTGTTGAATACGACGCAAGTCATAGAGCATTAGCTTGGTTAAAAAACAAACATATGTTATCGCGAGAAGAATATGCAGGATCGGAAGATGCCTTAAAATGGGCAGCAAGAACGTACTTGGTTGCTGCTATTGGCGCTTTAGCTTCTTTAGTATATTGGGCTTTTCAAATTTTGAGAAGGAATTAACTGCTTTTTTCTCCATTATTCCAATACTGAGGAGGTGTATCTTCAGCTTGTTGATTCCAGTAATCTTGAGTGACTTTATGACCATCGAACGTTATTAATCTACGTTGGAACACCCAGACAGTTGGATTAAAAACCATATCTGTAACTCCAATAGTATATAATTGTGGGTCGCCTTCTATTTTTATTTTATCTTCTGCTGTAAGAACTTCAAATCCGTTATGTTCCAGTAGTTTTTTTAAAAAGTCTCTACGGTTTTCAGAAATACCTTTTTCAACAAAAGTTACTCTTGTTTCTTCAATACTTCCAAATAGATGTTTTCCTGATAATGACATAATCTTTTAAAATTTTAATTCCGATAGTTATCGGAGACAATAATCAAATATTTTTTATAATTAACACTAATCACCGTTGGTGGAAAACACCAACTATGGCGAAACGATGGCATTTTATTTTAATTAAAAATTTCACTCAATTCATAAATATAATCGTATACCGGACTATATATTCCAAGAATCAAAATACCTAATACAGCAATAATAAGCCCTAACCTCATATAGAGATTATTCTTAAAAAAGGGAATTGCGGTATCGCTTTGTCGCAAGAACATTGCCCTTACAACCAATAAGTAATAGTACAAGGAAATAGTAACATTAACTACTGCTATAAAAACAAGTATATAATACCCTTCACTTGCTGCTGCAGTAAATAAGAAAAACTTACCGAAGAAACCAGCAACCGGAGGAATTCCGGCTAAAGAGAATAATGCTAACATCATTACTAAACTTAAGTTTGGATTCGTTCTATACAAACCTTCATAATCGCTCATTTTTTCTTTACCTGTTCGCAGTGAAATTGCTTGCACTACTCCAAAGGCCGCTAAATTTGAAAACACATAAACCAACACAAAATAAACTACTGTTGCAGTACCTAATTGATTCCCGATGATTAATCCCAATAAAATAAATCCTGCCTGAGCAATTGACGAGAACGCCAAAAAACGTTTCATATTTTGTTGACGTAAGGCAAATAAATTACCAATAAACATAGTCGCAACAGCAATTACATAAATTATATTTTCCCAGATATGCATTAAGGGTTTTAGAACAGTAAACAATAAAATCATTAAAATAAAAATTGCTGCTCCTTTTGAAATTACCGATAGATATGATGCTATACTAATAGGAGCTCCCTCATAAACATCTGCAGTCCAAAAATGAAATGGAACTAACGATATTTTAAACCCTAAACCCGCAAAAAATAATATAAGGCCTAAAATTGATAAGTTGGTAGCTGTGATAACTTCGATTATATCATTAAAATAAATGGAACCTGTTGTTGCATACAACATAGAAATACCAAATAAAGACACTCCTGAAGCTAAAGCTGATGATAGTATTAATTTTATTCCAGCTTCACTCGATTTTCTCTGAGTAGTTTCATAAGCTGCTAATGCGGCTACAGGAAGCATAGATAATTCAAGACCTAAGTAAAACATTAAAAAATCACCAGACGAAATCATAAAATACATTCCTAATAAAGAAGAGAATAACAACACGAAAAATTCTGTTCCTCTGTTTTCATGTACAATTTTTTCCTGCAACCAATCTGCCGATTGTAACAGTATGAT
>JADFSQ010000007.1:16694-17449 GCA_022560715.1 Bacteroidota bacterium | reverse complement strand
GTTAGAAATCGAAACGCCTTCAATATTAGTTTGCTCGACTCTTAAGCCAAGACTTAAGCTCCATTTGTCTGTATCTAAACTGTAATTAGAATAGGTGGCAAACACCTTTTCGTCGTAGTTAAAAGCATCAGAGTTTTGTAAATCAATTTGTTCGTTTCCTGTATTAACATCAATATCAATCTTGATGATGTCACTTTTCGTTTTAATATTAGAAAACTTAAGGCCTGCCTCAAAGCTTGAAGAGTCATTTAATGGTAAACTATAATCTGCTTTAGCTGTGAAAATAGTAGTGCCTTGATTTGAGTTGGTTTTAAATTCTGATGCGCTTTGAAACGTATTATTTTGATCAAAAAAATTGCTAAAAACATTTTGTGCAGCTTCTAAATTATAAGTTGTATAGTGCGCGTTAAATGCAAATTGCCCTTTTGTAAGCTGATGCACAAAATCTAAATCGATACCAAGGTTGTACTTATCTTTTCTCGACAAGGTATTTGCGGTAAAGCGAGATAAAAAATCCGAATTATCATCCGTAATAACTGTATTGTTAAAATCACGGTTTTTAAAATATGGTAAATATAACATCGACGACGATATGCTTAAGGTGTTATTGCCATTAATAAAATAGTCAAAATTAAAATCAAGTTAGGAAACTTTTGCTTATCCTCGGATTGTATAATATTTGCTGAATTCATTACTTATTACTATTTACCATTGGATAATCCCGTTTAGTCATCACTGCAAATCGACTGTTGCAA
>JADFSQ010000007.1:0-16684 GCA_022560715.1 Bacteroidota bacterium | reverse complement strand
TTAGCATCCAGATAGTTAACAACATTAACACCTTCTCTATTGATTTTGTTTTTGGTATAGCTGTAATTAAGATTAAAACTTGTCTTTTCATTTTTAAAGAAATGACTTGAGCCTATATTATATCTCGGAAAAACACCTTGCGTATAATTTGTAAATACACTTCCTCGGTAACCGGAAATTAAGTTTTTACTCATTACAATATTTACAACAACGCCACTGTCAGCATCATATTTAGCCGAAGGGTTTGTAATAACTTCGATAGATTTTATACTATTTGCCGAAGAGCTTTCTAACAGTTGCATCAATTCGCTCGAAGTGATTTGTACTTTTCTATTATTTATGTAAACTGCTGGTTCAGAGCCTTTAATGGTAATTCCACTATCTAACACTAAAATTCCTGGTGTGCTTTTTAGCACCTGAAGTATGGTGCCTTCTATAAGCGCAGTATTCTCGATATTAAATATTAATCGGTCTGCTTCCTTTTTAAATGTTGGTTTTTTATATACAAGCTGTACTTCGCTTAACGATTCGGCAGATTCTTTTAATACAAAAGTTTTAAGTTCAATATTGTTTTCTAATGAAATAGTTTGTGTAATCTCTTCAAAACCAATAAAACTTACTTTAATAATATAGTTACCAGAGTTGATTTCGTTTATTATGAACTTTCCGAAATCATCTGAAATTATTCCTGTAACAATTGTTGAGTCTTGCGCTTTTAAAATTATAATGTTAGCGTAAGCTATTGGTTGGCTGGTTTCGTCTATAATCTCTCCGCTTATTGAATATTGCTGCCCAAATACAGCTAAAGAAAACAACACGAATAAAATTGTAAAAATAAATTTGATAATTAGCTTCAAATCAAAAAAAATTATGGCGCAATATACTACTTGTTTTCCACTTTTAATTACGGGAAAACCGTAATCATTATTAAAAATAAAAGTGTTATAGGCGCAATAAATGACCTATATTTGCAAAATATTTTGTAGGTAAATTGACCCTTATGAAGCACATTAGAAATTTCTGTATTATCGCACATATCGACCATGGGAAAAGTACACTTGCCGATCGCTTGTTAGAGGCAACTGGGTCTGTTACAGATCGCGAAAAGAAAGATCAGCTTCTCGATAATATGGATTTAGAAAGAGAACGTGGCATTACTATAAAATCTCATGCAGTACAAATGGAGTACACTTATAAAGGCGAAGATTATATTTTAAATTTAATTGATACGCCTGGTCATGTCGATTTTTCTTATGAAGTTTCCAGGTCTATTGCCGCTTGCGAGGGCGCTTTGTTAATTGTTGATGCGGCACAGAGTATTCAGGCGCAAACAATTTCTAATTTATATTTAGCATTAGAAAATGATTTAGAAATTATTCCTGTGCTGAATAAAGTAGATTTGCCAAGTGCCAGTCCCGAAGAAGTAACCGACGATATTGTCGATTTATTAGGTTGCGATCCTTCAGAAGTGATTCCGGCAAGTGCAAAAACAGGGCTTGGAATAGAAGAAATTTTATCGGCAATTATTGAGCGTATTCCCGCTCCACAAGGAAATGTTGACGAGCCTTTACAGGCTTTAATTTTTGATTCTGTTTACAATTCTTATCGAGGTGTAGAGACTTATTTTAGGGTTTTCAACGGTTCTATTAAAAAGGGGCAGCATATTAAATTTATAGCAACAGGTGAGACATACTTTGCTGATGAAGTAGGCACCCTAAAACTTAAACAAATCCCTAAAAATATAATCAAAGCAGGAGATGTAGGTTATTTAATTACAGGTATTAAAGAAGCTAGTGAAGTAAAAGTTGGAGATACAATTACAGATGCTAAAACACCAACAACAAAAGCCGTTAAAGGGTTTGAAGATGTAAAACCAATGGTTTTTGCTGGAATTTATCCTGTAGATACTGAAGATTACGAAGAGCTTCGCAGCTCAATGGAAAAATTACAGCTTAATGATGCATCTTTAGTCTTTCAACCAGAAAGTTCGGCAGCTTTAGGTTTTGGATTCCGTTGTGGCTTTTTAGGAATGTTGCATCTTGAAATTATTCAAGAACGTCTAGAACGCGAGTTTAATATGACTGTAATAACCACAGTACCAAACGTGTCATACCATGCGTTTACCAGAAAACATCCTGATACACCTATAATAGTAAATAATCCAAGCGATTTACCAGATCCTTCTGGATTAGACCACGTTGAAGAGCCTTATATTAAGGCATCCATAATTACTAAAGCAGAATTTGTTGGTAATGTAATGAAGTTATGTATAGATAAACGTGGTGTTATTACAAACCAAACCTATTTAACTACAGAGCGTGTTGAGTTAACTTTCGATATGCCATTAGCAGAAATTGTATTCGATTTTTACGACCGATTGAAAACGGTGTCTAAAGGATATGCCTCTTTTGATTATCATCCTATTGGTATGCGAACATCAAAATTGGTTCGTGTAGATATTTTATTAAATTCTCAACCTGTTGATGCGCTTTCGGCATTAATACATGCGGATAATGCGCATAACATTGGTAAAAAAATGTGTTCGAAACTTAGACAGCTAATTCCTCGTCATCAATTTGATGTTCCAATACAAGCTGCTATTGGGGCAAAAATTATTTCAAGAGAAACCATAAAAGCGTTACGTAAAGATGTTACTGCAAAATGTTATGGAGGAGATATTTCCAGAAAGCGGAAACTTCTAGAAAAACAGAAAAAAGGCAAAAAACGCATGCGTCAAGTTGGTAATGTTCAAATACCTCAACAGGCGTTTATGGCTGTGTTAAAACTTAATGATTGATAGCTTTGAGCAGTTTATTTTTTGTTATAAAATAAGTATGTAATAATAAAGAACCCAACTCCTGTTAATGCTGGCGCAGGAATTTTTGCTACGGCTCCAATAGCAATCATTACAATTGCAACAGGCTAATAAGATTTTCTGTGACTTAATAAGCGTTTAATTTATACTGTTTCTATAGGTTTCCCCAAATAAACCAGTTGACACCCTTGAACTATATTGGAATTTTCTAAACTGTAAGACGATATTATTTCTAACTCGCCATTAGTGTCTTTTACAAATAACGGAATACTGTCCTTATCATTAGTGGTGTTCTCTATGAGCTTCTTAAAATGAGCTTCGTCATTAATTTCTATTTCATTAATAACTGGGTATTTTTTTACCGTTCTTGTTAATTGGGTAAAATCATCGGTATGCGAAAACAAGCCTTCTTTTGGGTTGTGTATCGAGTTAAGCATTTCTTCTTCAGTTACCAATCTATATGCTCCATTCTTACCAAACTGGTTTCGAAATTTATTAATAGCATATTTATTAATGTCTGAACTTCCGGTTAATGCCAATAAATATCCCATATCATTCAATTCAATATTGTCTGCTAATGAGTCTGAATATATATTGGTGTTAAAAGCTTCAAGTCCTTCTTTTTTTGCTTTCTCAATGTTGGTATAGTTGCTGTCTATTAATACGACGTGCCTATCATTTTTTTCTAAATAATTTGCTATCAGTCGTGAAACATTTGAAGCTCCAATAATTAATATTCCATTGGTTTTTTTAAGAAAAACACCTACAATTCTTGCAAAAAGTCTTGCTGTGGTAGCGTTTAATATTACGGTTCCTAACACAATCATAAACACCAAAGGGGTAATATATTCTGCGTCTTCAATGCCATCATTTACTAATTTCAGCCCAAATAATGAAGCGATGCCTGCAGCAACTATTCCTCTTGGTCCAACCCAACTAATAAACAATTTTTCGTTTAATTTTAAGCTTGAGTTACGTGTGCTTAAAAACACTCCAATAGGTCGTAACACAAAAACTACAATGGCAAAAAGAATAGCTGTTTGCCAGTTATAGATGAGCCATAAATCTTCCATATTGATATTTGCTGAAAGCAATATAAATAAGATTGAAATAAGTAGTATACTTAAGGATTCTTTAAAGTAAAGAAGTTCTTTCAGGTATTCAGATTTTGAATTCCCTAAAACCATTCCCATTACTACAACAGCAAGTAATCCAGATTCGTGTGCAAAACTATCTGATAAAACAAAAACTCCTATAACTGAAGCTAGTGCAAAAACATTTAACAAGTAATGGGGAATCCATTTTCGGTTTATTGCAAAATTAAGAGCATGAGCAAAGGTAAACCCAAATGTAGAGCCAAACAAAACTATTTTTCCAAAATCAACTAAAACTGTTTTGGTAAACTCACCTCCTGCTCCAACGCTGATAAACTCAAAAACAAGTACTGCAACTAATGCGCCAATTGGATCTATTAATATGCCTTCCCATTTTAATATAGCAGACACATTTTTTTTAAGAGGAATGTTTCGTAAAATAGGTGTAATTACTGTTGGCCCAGTAACTATGATTAATGCAGAAAACAAAAAAGATATCTCCCAGCTCAAACTAAAAACATAATGAGCAGTAATAGCTGCGCCAATAAAAGTTACTAAAGAGCCTAATGTTATGAGTTTAGTTATAACGCCGTGCCCCACATTTCTTATTTCTTTTAGTTTTAACGTTAGTCCTCCTTCAAAGAGAATAATACTAATTGAAAGAGACACGAAGTAAAAAAGTGTTTCTCCTGCAAAAAGTCCTTCTTTCCCATTCCAAACAGGTTCTATCCATTTCGTCCCATCTTCAGATAAAAACTCAGCAGCAATAGGACCGACCAAAAGACCTATTAACAATAAAGGTAATATAGCGGGGATTTTTAATTTCCAGGCAAACCACTGTGCCAGTATTCCTAAAACAATGATTCCTCCTAACTCTAACATTAATAAAATTTTGTGTTAAAATACTCATTTATACAATAGCATTAGTGCAGATATTTCTTCTTTATCTCGGATTAATGTTGTGCCACCAAAAATGGTTTTATATATTTAAAGCATAAAAACAATTTCCTTTTATGGATATAGAGTTTATTATTCTTTTAGTTGGTTTTGCTATTGTGGCTATTGCAGGTCACGAAATAGCGAAGGTTTTTCAAAAAATAAAGTTTCCGTTAATAACTGGATTAATAATAACCGGAATCATTGCAGGTTCTTCTGTTCTAGAATTTATTCCTTCAGAATCCCTTCCAAGACTAAACTTTTTAAACGATATCGCTTTAGCGATTATTGCTTTTTCAGCGGGAGCTGAACTATACCTTAATGAACTCCGCAGTCGTATCAACAGTATTAAATGGATGACTGTTTCACAGCTCGTTATTACCTTGTTGTTAAGCTCTTGTGTTATTTACTACGCTACATCTTATATACCATTTATGGCAGAAATGCCTGCAAATGTAAAGGTTATTATATCTGTTTTATTTGGAATTATTTTCGTTGCACGTTCTCCTTCTTCGGCTATTGCAGTAATAAACGAATTACGCGCCAATGGCCCTTTTACTAAAACTGCCATGGGAGTTACTGTAGTAATAGATGTTTTAGTGATTATTCTATTTGCTATTTGTTTTGCTATTGCCAAAGCAATAATTAAAGGAGAAGAATTAGGGTTTTCTTTTTTATTCTTTTTGATTATTGAATTAGTGCTTTCGTTTGGGTTGGGAATTTTACTCGGTAAGATTCTTCAAATTCCTTTGTCATTTAAAATTAATAAGCACTTAAAAGCTATCTTTATTACATTATTAGGATATGCAGTATATTTATTAGCTGCTTTTGTAAAAGGAAATACCGAGAGTATTTTTCAGCATGAGATTATATTAGAACCGCTTTTAATATGTATAATTGGAAGTTTTTACATAACCAACTACAGCAAAAACAGGATAGAATTTGTTGAACTTCTTGAGGAAATAAGTCCAATAATTTATATAGTTTTCTTTATACTTACAGGAGCTTCCGTTTCTCTACAAACTTTAGTTCAAGTATTTGGAATTGCTATTGCTCTTTTTGCACTTCGCCTTTTAACAATAGTTCTTGGAGGTGTTTTAGGTGTTAGTTTAGCAAAAGACAATAAAAAATATACGTTTATTTCGTGGATGCCCTATATAACTCAAGCTGGAGTTGCATTGGGTTTAACGACATTAATTGCTGCTGAGTTTCCTGGTTGGGGTTACGAATTTCAAACTATTATTATTGCTATTATTGTAATTAACCAATTAGTAGGACCTCCATTGTTTAAAATGGCAATTAATTTTGTTGGGGAAAGCCATTTAAAACACAAAACTCCAGATTTTGACGGTATAAAAGATGCTGTAATCTTTGGCTTAGAAAGCCAATCTATTGCACTCGCTATGTCTTTAAAACAACATGGATGGAACCCAAAAGTTGTATCTGTATCTGAAAATGTAGTAGAAAACAATAACGAATTTAAAGTAGTTTCAATAGGTGATATTTCGTTAAACTCTTTTAAAAATTTGCACCTAGAAAATGCAGATGCTATAGTATGTTTAATGTCTGATAAAGAAAATCTGGAAATTTCAGAACTCGTTTACGAGCATATAGGAACAAAGAATATTATAGTTCGTTACAATGGGTCGCGCTTTTTTCTGAAAAAATTTAACGCTCTTGGTGTTCGTGTTATGGACCCTTCATCTGCAATGATTAATCTATTAGATCATTTTGTAAGGTCTCCTAACGTAACTTCTATTTTACTGGGTCTTGATACTTCACAGGATTCTGTCGATGTTGAAATAAGAAATAAAGATATTCATGGTATGACCTTGCGCGATTTGCGTTTCCCAACTGATGTAATTGTACTTTCTGTGGTTAGAAAAGATCAGGTTATTATTTCTCATGGATATACCAGGTTGCGCCTTGGCGATATTGTAACTTTGGTGGGAACAAAAGAAAGTGTAGAAAATGTTAGGTTTAAATTAGAGTCTTAAAAAAATTGTATGAAATTATATGCTATAAATTCTGGAAATTTTAAGCTTGATGGTGGAGCAATGTTTGGTGTTGTTCCAAAATCGTTATGGAATAAAACCAATCCTGCCGACAGCAATAACATGATAGATATTGCGGCACGTTGTTTGCTAATTGAAGATGGTGATCGGTTAATTTTAATCGATACAGGAATGGGAAACAAGCAAAGTGATAAGTTTTTTGGCTATTATTATCTATGGGGAAATGATACTATAGATAATTCTCTAAAAAAATATGGTTTTCATCGGGACGATATTACAGATGTGTTTATGACGCACTTGCATTTTGACCATTGTGGCGGAAGCATCCAATGGAATAAAGACAGAACAGGATACGAACCAGCTTTTAAAAACGCACATTTTTGGAGCAATATAGAGCATTGGAATTGGGCAACAAAACCAAACAATCGTGAGAAAGCATCCTTTTTAAATGAAAATATTTTGCCAATAAAAGAAAGCGGACAACTTAAATTTACGCCCATCCCAAATGGAAATACATTAAAAGAATCGGAATTAGGTTTCAGTATTTTCTTTGCTAATGGACATACCGATAAGCAAATGATTCCTATGATTAATTATAAAGGGAAAACAATCTGTTTTATGGCAGATTTACTTCCAACATTAGGACATTTGCCAATTCCGTTTATTATGGGTTATGACACCAGACCTTTATTAACACTTGATGAAAAGAAAAAATTTCTAAATTTGGCTGCTGATAACAATTTTTATTTGTTTTTAGAACACGACGCACACAATGAAATTATAACCGTTCAACATACCGAAAAAGTGGTTCGGCTTAAAGAAATATATCGTTGTAACGAACTTTTTTAATCTACAATAACTATATAAATAAATTATGAAACAATTTCTAATTATAAGCCTTACAGTTTTCTTTTCTTATGGACAATCAGACAAAGGAGGTGTCGATAAATCTTCTGAAAAACCTATTTCTACGTATTGGCAACAACACGTTAATTATCAAATGGAAATTGATATGAATGTTGAAACATATCAATACAAAGGAAAACAAGTTCTTGTATATACCAATAATTCTCCTGATGTTTTAAACAGGGTTTTTTATCATTTATATTTTAATGCGTTTCAACCCGGAAGCGAAATGGATATAAGGTCTCGCACAGTTTTAGATCCAGACAGACGCGTTAAAGACAGAATAAGCAAACTTAAACCTAATGAAATAGGCTATATAAAAGTGAATTCTTTATTGCAAGATGGAAAAGTGATTAGTTACGAAACCGCTGGAACTGTTTTGGAAGTTACTTTAAACAAACCTATACAACCCGGAACTTCTGTAACATTTACTATGGCTTTTGAAGCTCAGGTTCCTGTGCAAATTCGTCGTTCTGGCAGAAACAATAAAGAAGGTATTGCACTCTCTATGACGCAATGGTATCCTAAAATGGCTGAATATGATTTTGAAGGCTGGCATGCCGACCCTTATATTGCACGCGAATTTTATGGTGTTTGGGGAGATTTTGATGTAAAAATTACTATCGATAAAGATTATACTATTGGTGGCACTGGTTACTTACAAAACCCTAATCAAATTGGTCATGGATATGAAACAAAAACTATAAAAAAGCAAAAGGGAAATAAATTAACCTGGCATTTTATAGCGCCTAATGTGCATGATTTTACTTGGGCTGCTGATACTGATTATATACATGACAAGTTACAAGTTCCTAATGGTCCTATGCTTCATTTTTTCTATAAAAACAATCCTAAGATAAAAGAAAACTGGAAAAATTTGCAGTCTAAAACCGTAGAGCTGATGCAATATTATAGTAATAATATTGGTAAGTATCCTTATAAACAATATTCTGTAATACAAGGAGGTGATGGTGGTATGGAATATGCTATGTGTACACTTATTACTGGTAATCGTAGTTTGGCTAGTCTTATTGGTGTTACTGCACACGAAATAGCACATACATGGTTTCAGTTTTTGTTGGCAACTAACGAGGCTAAACACGAGTGGATGGACGAAGGGTTTACAAGTTATATCAGCGCTTTGGCTATGAATGATATTATGAGTCGAAACAACTCACATCCAACTGAAAGAGCATATAAAAGCTATATTAAAATGGCGTTGTCAGGAAAAGAACAACCTATGACAACTCATGCTGATCGTTATGAATTTAATAGCTCTTATGGCTCTTCAGCATATAGTAAGGGTTCCGTGTTTTTAACACAATTAGGTTATGTAATTGGTAAAGACAATTTAAAACAAACACTAAAAAAGTATTATGCTGACTTTCATTTTAAGCATCCAACACCAAATGATTTTATTCGTTCTGCCGAAAAAGTCTCTGGTCTAGAACTGGATTGGTATTTAATGGATTTTACGCAAACTACAAATACTATTGATTACGGAATTTCACGCGTATATGGAAGCGACAAAAGCACTATTGTTGTTTTGGAACGCATCGGGCTAATGCCAATGCCTATCGACATTGAAGTTGAATATACTGACGGAACAAAAGAACAATTTTACATTCCATTGCAAATGATGCGTGGCGAAAAACCTAGTACAACCCAAAGAACAGTTTTAAAAGATTGGGCTTGGGCACATGCTTATTACGAATTTACAATTAACAAATCTAAAAGCGATATTAAATTGGTTACTATCGACCCTGAAAATAAAATGGCTGATGTTAATAAATATAATAATTCAGGTTATTAGTTTTAAACAAAAAAGACGCTCAATATGTTGTTGTTTGGTAATAACATCTAAATACATTCAGCAATCTTATGGATTATACCTTTAAAAAATCTGAAAAACTAAAAAGCAAAAAAAACATTGAACAACTGTTTTTAGAGGGTAGTTCGGTTACTGCTTTTCCGTTGCGTTTAGTCTATCTTCAAACATCTTTTAAAGATGGGGAAAATATAAAAATAGGTCTGTCTGTAAGCAAGCGCAATTTTAAAAAAGCGGTTGACAGAAACAGAATAAAAAGGTTGATGAGAGAGGCTTACAGGCTTAACAAAAACTCATATTTTAACAACATTACAACACAATATGCGTTAATGATTTTGTATATTGGTGCTGATAAACCGGAATTTAAAACCCTTGAAATGAAAATGAAACTGTTGTTTGAGCAGTTTTTGAACAAGGTGTCTTAAAACAGAAAAAACATTGCAATGAAAAATACACTAAAAAAGAAAATACTCATTCCTGTTTTAGTCATTTCAATTCTATTTACAGGAACAGCTTTTAAAAGTGATTTCTTTGAAATTGCCAAACAAATAGAAATCTTCACAACGTTGTTTAAAGAACTCAATATGAATTATGTTGACGAAACAAATCCGGGAGATTTAATGGATACCGCAATTAAAAGTATGCTTAAAGATCTTGATCCTTATACGCGTTTTTTAAACGAACAAGATGTAGAAGCAGCAAGAATAAATAATACCGGAGATTATATAGGTATTGGTGCGAAAGTGCGAACTCTGAAAGATAAACTATTAATAATTGAGCCTTATAAAGATTATCCTGCTGATAAAGCGGGTTTAAAAGCTGGTGATGAGATTATTAAAATTGAAGATATAGTTATTAAAGAGTTTAAAGAAAACGTTGGTGATTTATTAAGAGGTTCGCCTGGATCTAAAGTAAATATTACTTTTTTACGACAAGGAAATGTAAAAACCGCAACTATCACGCGACAAGAAGTTGAGATTAATGCGGTTCCTCTCTTTTCTATGGTAGATGATAAAACTGGGTATATTGCTTTAACAAAATTTAATAACAAAGCTTCTTTTGAAATCGCAAACGCTTTAAGGGAATTAAAAGCAGATGGAGCCGAACGGATAATTTTAGACTTAAGAGGTAATCCTGGTGGCTTATTAGGTGAAGCAATTAACATAGTAAACCTATTTGTTCCTAAAGGTCAATTGGTTGTAACTACAAAATCTAGAATAGAGAAATACAATAAAACCTATATAACAAGAAACAATCCATTAGATGAAAAAATACCTTTGGTTGTTTTAATAGATGGCGGAAGTGCATCCGCAAGCGAAATCGTTTCCGGTTCTTTACAAGACCTGGATCGTGCAGTAATTATTGGTTCCCAAAGTTTTGGCAAAGGCTTGGTTCAGCAGCCAAAACTATTAACTTATGGAACACAAATTCGGATTACTATTTCAAGATATTATACGCCTTCTGGAAGATGTATTCAGGCTTTAGATTATTGGAATCGTGATGCCGACGGAAAAGCTGTTCGTGTGAAAAAAGAAAATTATAATGAGTTTAAAACAAAAAACGGTCGTTCTGTTTTTGACGGAGGTGGTATAAAGCCTGATTTGGAAATATCCTTGACAAAACCCACATCAATTACAAAAGCTATAATCAGCAATAATTTTATTTTTAATTATGCTACTAATTATTATTACAATAATACAGTAACAGATTTAATGTCATTTAAATTTAATGATTCTGATTTTAATGATTTTAAAGCCTATTTAAAATCTAATAATTTTGACTTCGAAACCAAAACCGAAAAAGCGTTAGATAATGTATCAAAAATAGCTTTGGAAGAAGGTTTCATGGTTGATATGTCTAAAAACTATAATTCCCTTGTCACTAACTTAAAATCGATTAAAGATAAGGCTGTCGACGATAGTCAAGAGCAGTTGAAAACACTATTAGAAAACGAAATTATTACACGTTACTTCTATAGGCAAGGTTTATATGAATACTATCTCGTTAACAATATTGAAATTAAGAAAGCTGTAGAAATTTTAGGAAACCCTAAAACATATTATGGGTTTTTAAATTAATTTATTTGGTTTCGATACATTTAAAATGAAAACAATACTATTTCTTTTTTTATTAATAAGTAATGTTGTATTCGCTCAAAACGAATTTAAGCACGAGGTATATTTTGACACTTCTGAATACAAAATACCGACCATAGAAGAAAACAGGCTTCTTTTATTTATACAAAAAATTGATAGTGTAGAAGTTGAAAAAATATCAATTTATGGATTCTGTGATGATATAGGAAGTGATACTTATAATCTTAATTTATCTCAACAAAGAGCTGATATTATTAAAGATTTGTTTTCAAACAATAATATAGACAAAACCTTAATTCGTAATGTAGATGGCAAAGGAGAAATTTTACTTAAAATTGTAAATACCAAAGACATAAATATTATTAGAAGCTTAAATAGAAAAGTGGAAATTATTGTACAAATAAAACCTTCTAAATCAAGTGTTGTTCCAGACAAAGAAGAAACTAAAAAAAGTACAAGCGTCGAGTTTGTGGTTGGAGATAAAATTGTATTGAAAAATATCTTATTCGAAATAGGATACAGAACAGTCCTTGAAGAATCTAAAGAAGCTCTGGATAATTTAGCCGAAATTCTGATTGAAAGGGAAAATATATATTTTAGAATTCAAGGTCATGTGTGCTGTACACAAAATAGCAGAGATGCGGTTGATGCTGAAACAAAAAAGCAAAACCTTTCTTTAGTTAGAGCAAAATTTATTTACGACTATTTAGCAAAAAAAGGTGTTTCTAAAAAACGAATGAAATATGTCGGAATGCGCAGAAAATTTCCGCTTGGTGGCGACCCAAAATTCGATAGACGTGTAGAAATACTTATTACATATATTTCCGATAAAAAGAAATAATATTATTTAATAACCATTGCAACATGAGGAATTCCATCTTCTATATACTCTTCTCCTACTTCTTTAAATCCAAGATTGTTATAGAATGTTATTAAATAGGTTTGTGCAGATATTATAATTATTGTTTCATTAAAAACATCTTTTACAGTTTTTATTGAAACATTCATAATATCATAACCGTATTTGTGATTCCTTTCGTTTTTCGATACAGCAACACGACCAATATTTGCTTGTTTAAAATAATCACCTGGTTTAAAAAGACGAGTATAAGCAACTAAAGTTTCATTTTTAAACCCTAAAACATGTAGTGCTTTTTGGTCTTTACCATCAACATCTTGATAAACGCAATCTTGCTCTACAACAAAAATTTCGTTTCGTAGCTGTAGAATATCATAAAGCTCTTGTGTTGTAAGTTGGTCGAATGTTTTAGTTATTATTTTTAACATATCTATTTCTCAAAAAAGTGTAATCTTTTTAAATTGGATTCCTGCCTTCGCAGGAATGACAATATTAATCTTGTACAATGACATCTTTACTATCGCATTTACCAAATTCTGGTTGGATGTTTACATGATTAATTTCAAATTTATGATATAACAATTCTTCGATCTTATGTAGGACGACATCAAATTGTGATATTAAAATGTCTTTATTAAAATCTATATGTGCTTCCAGATGGATTTCTTGTTCGTTGAGCTGCCAGATATGTATATGGTGTACATTTTTTATTTCTGTTAATTGCTGAAGCTCTTTTACAATTTCCTTAACTTGAATATCTTCTGGAGTGAACAACATTAAAACTTTAAACGAATTTTTTAACAAATCATATCCAACCCAAATTAAATACAATGCTATCGCCAAAGTTAACACACTATCTACCCAAAACATTTGGTAAAATTTCATGAGTAAGCCACCAATAAGCACAGCAACACTTGCTAACATATCTGTAAATAAATGTAAATAAGCACTTCGCATATTCATATTAACATCAGCATCTTTCTTTAGTAATAAAACACTAATGCCATTTGCTACAATTCCTAATAGAGACAACCAAATAACAAGATTGGATTCAATTTCTTGAGGATTCTGAAACCGTTTAATCGCTTCAATAATTAATATAACAGCTATAATAATTAAGGTAGATGCATTTATAAATGCTGCAAGAATTTCGGCACG
Source organism: Bacteroidota bacterium (assembly GCA_022560715.1). Classification (GTDB taxonomy): domain Bacteria; phylum Bacteroidota; class Bacteroidia; order Flavobacteriales; family Flavobacteriaceae; genus PRS1. The sequence goes on along the minus strand of JADFSQ010000007.1, from coordinate 2,977 downwards.
TTTATAACCAAAAGTTCGATTGATAGATGCTTTTTTTTGTGATAAAACGTTAGCAATGTAACTTACAATTAGCGAAAGGACATCTGTAAAATTATGAAGTGCATCACTTAACAATGCTAAACTTCCAGATAATAATCCGCCAATAACTTGAGCAACTGTTATAAGAATATTTAAAAATATAGATATAACAAGAGGTCGCCCTTTTAAATCACCATGATTATGATGTGAATGATTATGGTTGTATGAATGACTCATTTAACAAGAAGCAGGAATTTTACTTACTCTTTTTTTATGTCTTCCTCCTTCGAAATCTGTATTTAAAAACGTATCTACTATTTCAATAGCCAGTGGTAAGGATGTGAAACGAGCTGGAATACTTAAAACATTGGCGTCATTATGTTGCCTCGCTAAAGCAGTAATCTCTTTTGTCCAACATAATGCAGAGCGTACATTTTGATGTTTGTTAGCTGTCATATTTGCACCATTCCCACTTCCGCAAATAATAATACCTAAATCCGTTTTTTTAGTTTCTACATCCTCTGCTACAGGATGAACAAAATCTGGATAATCTACACTTTCATTAGTATCTGTTCCATGATTTGTTACTGTAATTCCTTTAGCTTTTAAATGTTTTATAATAGCAAATTTATAATCTGTTCCTGCGTGGTCGTTGCCTATTGATATATTCATTATTTTAAGATCTAAAAATAGTTTCTGTAAAAACGGAAATCTTTATATTTGTAAAAATCACACCTTCTAAGAAGGTGGCTTTGGCTTGCCCCTGAAAGGGGCTTAAAAGGACTGTCTTAAAATCAAACTTTTGTTGACTATCCTCAATACTTTTCTCTTCCTTTTCTTGATGTTTAACATATTTTCTTATATTTACCCATAAAACAAAGATAGGCAAAGCCTTTAGAACATGACCACCTGCAAAGCTGGTGGTTTTATAAGGAAAAATAAATTTTCGTAGTACTGCGATTTGTCTTCTGATTTTATTGCTTTTGCATCTGCAATATATTCATGAAGCGTTCGTATTCTACTTTGATACATATACACCAAAGGGTTAAACCAAAACAGGATTCGCAATATTTCAAACAGTAATAAATCTACCGAATGGTTTTGTTTTACGTGTATTGTTTCGTGTTTTAAAATGGTATTTTTGTCTTTAGTTGTTAAAAACTCTCCTAAAAACACATAATGAAAAAATGAAAATGCAGCATTGCTATTAATAAGTTTTATAATAAGCAAATCGCCTTTCCAACGTTTGGGGTTTTGATAAATTAAAAAAAGTATTTTAATGAGCTTATACGTAAATAATACAAACGCAAGAGTTGCTCCTAAAACGAAAAACAATTCCCAAGTAAACATAAATCGAGAAGTTTGCACAATGCCATTTACCAAGACAAAATTAGATTCGGTTTGTGTTAGGTTTCCTAAAATAACTTCGGGAAGCATTATTATAAATTGCTGTGGAATTACCTGTTTAAAACTTTCTATTTTAATAAATGGCAATACAATAGAAAGTAAAACTGTTACAAGAAGGTAAGCCCTATTCCAATTAAAAAACGTGTCGCGTTTTAAAAACACATCGTAGATAATTAAAAAGAAAAGCTGAAATGCTATGGTTTGTAAAATATAATGTAACATACTATTTCCTTTTATTGATTTCTTTTAAAACAGATTCTAACTCTTTTAAGTTAATGTCGTTTTCCTTCATAAAAAAGGAAACCATACTTTTAAACGACCCTTGAAAGTAGTTATCCACCAATTTATTTATAGATTGATTGCTGTATTCTTGCTGTTGCACCAAAGGAAAATAGATGTGTCCTTTGCCTTGTTTTTTGTAATCTACAAAGCCTTTGCTTTCCAGTATTCTAACAATTGTAGATACTGTGTTATATGCTGGTTTTGGCTTTGGAAACTCATCAATGATATTTTTTACGTTTGCTTTTTTTAATTGCCATAAAATTTGCATGATATCTTCTTCGGCTTTGGTAAGTTGTTTCATTTATACTGAATTTATTTCAGTATCTTTTGATACTGGTTATAGATTTTGAGATACTGAAACAAGTTCAGCATAGCATATTGTTTTATAAAACAATATGCTAATATAACTAAATATTTAGTTTAAACTAATTTATTAGTTGAATGATTTGTAACATTTAAGTTTTATCTTCGTCATACAAACAAAAAAGTTGATGGATATATTTTTAGTGATACTTTCGGTATTTCTTATGCTTCTTGGAATTATTGGTAGTTTTTTACCTGTTTTACCAGGACCGCTAACAAGTTGGTTTGGTCTGCTCATACTTCATCTTACAGATGCAGTACCTATGAATTGGACATTTTTAATTATTACTCTCTTTTTTGCTTTAGCAATTTGGTTGCTGGATTATATTATTCCTGCAATGGGAACAAAAAAATTTGGAGGTAGTAAAGCTGGAATGATTGGTACTACTTTAGGTCTTATAATTGGTTTAATTTTTCTTGGTCCTTTCGGAATCATTGTAGGTCCTTTTGCTGGAGCGTATATTGGAGAACTTTTAAATAAAAGTGATTCTAAAACAGCGTTAAAAGCTGCCTTTGGTTCTTTTTTGGGATTCTTAACTTCTACATTTATAAGTTTACGACCCATTAAATTATAAACTTAGATTGACCTAGTTCTCCTAAAAGAGTTTTCTCGTAAATATTTATATTATCATCAAGAGCATCAAGCCTGTCTAGAATAATATTTTGACCATGAAAGGTAAAGTTAACATCTATCTGATAAGGATAACCTGTAGGTATAGGACTATGACCATGTTCTGGATTACCAGCAGCTTGGTAAGGTGCTAGATAAGTAAAATCAATGTCTCGAATAGTTCCAATGACATCAAGCATTTTCAAAATGCTAATTCTTGCTAAGTGAGGTGCTTCAACATGAATACCTTTGTAACCTGGAAGCACTAACGATTCCAGAAAAGCCTCTTGAGCTTTT
>JADFSQ010000264.1 GCA_022560715.1 Bacteroidota bacterium | reverse complement strand
CCTCCTTTTACAGTAATACAGTCTTTAATATTTTGTATAGGAAAAACAGCATCTTTTTCACCATGAATATGAATGATGTTAGGTAACGATTTACTTTGTTTCCAGCATACCATTTGCTCTATTGCCCAATCCAGATAACGTTTGTCGTTTACTGATAAATATTTTTTATAAAGTTCTATCCGTTTTGAAGCCGTTTCTCCAAAAGCATATTTGGCAAGAGCTTCAACATTGCTTATCAGTTGAGTAGGAATCAATTTATAGGCTTTCGTTCTTTTAGCGATTTTCATTCGTTTGGGTAATTCACTACTATTTTTAACACTCGAAACTACAATCAATTTTTTTAGTGTTAGAAATTTACTCATTTCCTGAACAATAATTCCGCCAAAAGAAACACCTAACAAAACACTATTTTCATGTTGTACATTTTTGGATAGTCTTTTAGCATAATTCTCTATACTTTCTTCAGGATTAGGAATAATCCACTCTAACCAATGTATTTTGAAACTATTTTCAGACAACTTAATATGTTCAAAAATAGAAGGATTTGCAGCCATTCCAGGCATAAAATACACATGTATTATCTCTTGGATCATAAGTAATTAAGGTTCAAAATTTATGGTTGCTAACGATTTTTTTTGTAAATTTGCACTACAAAGCTATACAAAATAGCGCTCTCCCGTTGAATAAAACAACTAATTATGATTGATGCAGCAGAACTAATAGACAATGACTTTTTAAGACAATTTGAATTAAAGGTTGATGATGACCTCGCTAAAATTGAATATTCTCTTCAAGACAGAAAAATATTTTTAACAAAACTCATAATTCCTGAGAATGTTAATAATGATGATTTTATCGACGGTTTTTTAAAATTGGTCATGGAAAACATCCAAGAGCGTAATATTAGTGTAGTGCCAACAAGTCCTCCGATAGCAAAATTTATTAGAAAAAACAGACGATACAAAAGAATGCTTCCCGTAGGTATTAGAATATAAATTAGCTAACTACTCTTTTGTAAATACATAAGTTGCATCTTGTATGACAGATATTTCAAAAGTATTGACATCATAGGCTACAAAACCATCCTGTATAAACATAGATAAAGTATTACCCTCTAAAGTTAAATCTGATAAGTCACCATCGTTATTAATTGTAACTGTATTATCAATTTTAACATAAGTAATTAATGAAGGTAATCTTTCAGAACTTGTTGAACAAATAATTCCATTAAAAATTTCATCTTCACTTTCAATGCCTGTATGGAATCCTACATCTGAACTATAAAAAAGAGTGCCATTTATTGCATCATTAAAAACCAATGCAGAACCATTTAAGCATCCAAATTCTGTTAATAAATTTGAACTAGCTATGCCATCGTTGTTTAAATCTAGAGGAGTTTTTACATTCCATTCAGTTAACTTCCAAATACCCACTATATGTGAATCATCAACATTAACATCATCACTTGTGCAAGAAATTAGTAAAAAAAACAAAATTAAACCGCTACTGTAGATGGAATTTTTCATCTTATATTAGATTCAGAAACAAGTAAAGAACATTAAAAGAAATAAAAAAACCTAATTTTATAGACAAAGCTCAAAAAAATCCGATATGCTGTATGATTTACTTATTAATAGAAAAAACTTCAGCAAACTGAATTCGTACTACACCATCTTCATCTATTTTAGTTAGCTCAATTTGATGTAGCGTATTTACCAATTCCGGATTCCATGGTGCTTTAACTTTTATATAATTTTCGGTAAATCCATGAATATAGCCTTCTTTATTTTCGCTTTCAAACAATACAGTTCTTGTAGTACCTAATTGGCTCTCGTAAAAAGCACGTCGTTTTTTTACAGATAAACCTCGTAACATTTTACTGCGTTTTAAACGTATGTTTTTAGGCACTTGTTCCATTTCAGCAGCTAGTGTATTATCTCTTTCAGAATAGGTAAAAACATGTAAATACGAAATATCTAACCCATTTAAAAAATTATAAGTTTCTAAAAAATGTGCCTCTGTTTCTCCAGGAAACCCGACAATTACATCGACACCAATACAAGCATGGGGAATTTCTTTATTTATTTTTGAAACACGATTTGCAAATAAATCTTTGTTATATCTACGTTTCATTTTTTTGAGCAGTTCATTACTTCCACTTTGCAAAGGAATATGAAAATGAGGCACGAAAGTTCTGCTTTTAGCTACAAACTCGATAGTTTCATTTGTTAAGAGATTTGGTTCTATTGAAGATATTCGCAAGCGTTCAATCCCTTCAACTTTATCTAAAGCCTGTACAAGTTCAAAAAAGGTATGCTTATGTTTTTTATTTCCGAATTCACCTTTACCATAATCACCAATATTAACTCCTGTGAGCACAATTTCTTTAATGCCTTTTTCGGAAATCTCTTTAGCATTTTGTAAAACATTTTCTAAAGTATCACTTCTAGAAATTCCTCTTGCTAACGGAATCGTACAAAACGTACATTTATAATCGCAGCCATCTTGTACTTTTAAAAACGCACGTGTTCGGTCTCCAATAGAATAACTACCTACATAAAAATTGGCTTCTTCAATTTCGCAAGAATGAATTTCGCCGAAATCGTTTTTTGTAAGGTCATTGATATAACTTGTAATATTGAATTTTTCGGTAGCTCCTAAAACCAAATCCACGCCATTAACATCAGCTAATTCTTCTGGTTTTAATTGTGCATAGCAACCAACTGCAATAACAAAAGCTTCTGGATTTATTTTTTGTGCTTGTTTTACAATGGTTTTAAAACGCTTGTCCGCATTTTCGGTAACCGAACAGGTATTAATTACATAAATATCTGCTACTTCTGAAAAATCGATACGATTAAAACCCTCATCAACAAAGCTTCTGGCAATTGTAGAGGTTTCAGAAAAATTTAGCTTACAGCCTAGAGTATAAAATGCGACTTTTTTTTTCATTGCTAATCTCTTCTAAAGGTCTTTGTGTCTTCAAAAATATGCGTTAAAATTGCTGCATCTTGTTCAGTAAATTCAATGTTTTTTCGAGCCATTACTATTTTAGCTACTTCAAAAGCTTTTTTAGTTAAGTATGTAGTAAACCCTTTATTTCCGCCCCAACTAAAACTTGGCACAAAATTTCTAGGGAAACCACTGCCAAATATATTTGCACTTACACCAACAACGGTTCCTGTGTTAAACATGGTATTGATTCCGCATTTACTATGATCTCCCATCATTAATCCGCAAAATTGCAAACCTGTTTCGGTAAAGCTTTCAGTATTGTAATTCCAAATGCGCACTTCGGCATAATTATTTTTTAGATTAGAATTATTGGTATCTGCTCCAAGATTACACCATTCACCAAGTACCGAATTTCCTAAATAACCATCATGTACTTTGTTTGAATATCCAAAAAGAACCGAATTGTTTACTTCGCCACCAACTGTACAATAAGGTCCAACTGTAGTAGCTCCATAAATTTTTGCTCCCATTTTAATTGTTGCTTTTTCACATAACGCAAAAGGGCCTCGTATCATATTACCTTCCATTATTTCAGCGTTTTTTCCTATATAAATTGGTCCTTTTGAAGCATTTAATATAGAAGTTTCTATTATTGCACCTTCTTCGGCAAATATATTTTTTGCATTATTACAATATACTGATTTTGGAATAGGTTGTGATTGTCTACCATTTGTTATGAGTTCAAAATCGGCTTCTATGGCTTCTCCATTCTTTAAAAAAATATCCCAAGTATGTTCAATCTTTAAAACATCACTATTAAATTCTATTGCTTCATACGAATCAAAATTTACTTCCTCTTGAGTTTCAGTCGAAAAAAAAGCAATCACATCTTCAT
>JADFSQ010000263.1 GCA_022560715.1 Bacteroidota bacterium | reverse complement strand
AGATAATTTTGTTACTTTAGCTAACACAAGAATCAATGCAACCAAAAACTCCGGCAATACACAACGGCTTTTTGCCATCGAATATCATGAGGTCTTCTTCATGTAACTCTCGTTCTACACCATCGAGGGTAATAAATTTGGTTCCTACTTTAAGGGTTTTAACTATAATTTTGTTTCCTGAAATTTTCACAGCATCAAAAGCATGAAGCGGTTGACCAAGTTCGTGCAATACATAATTGGTAGCGTCTACAATATTATTTATCGGAGTTAAACCAATGGCTTTTAAGCGGTTTTGTAGCCAAACAGGAGAATCTTCTACTGTAATTCCAGAAATAGTTACACCACAATAACGAGGTGCTAATTCTTTATTTATTACCTCAACATTTATTTTTAAAGTTCGGTTGTCAATATGAAACGCACTTACAGATGGTGTTATGAGTTCTAAATTAATGTCTTTTTGTAAAAAACCAGCTTTGAGGTCGCGAGCGACACCCAAATGGCTCATGGCATCTGCTCGATTTGGTGTTAAGCCAATTTCAAAAACCTGATCATTTTCAATTTCAAATATTTCAGAAACTGGCGTACTTACTTTCAAGTCTTTATCCAAAACCAAAATACCATCATGCGATTTACCTAGACCTAATTCGTCTTCGGCGCAAATCATGCCAAAACTTTCTTCACCACGAATTTTACCTTTCTTAATAGTCCAGGCTTCACCATTTTCAGCATACAATGTGGTTCCAATTGTAGCCACAGGTACTTTCTGTCCAACAGCAACATTTGGCGCACCACAAACAATTTGTAGAGGTTCTTCGCCACCAATAGTTACAGTAGTGAGTTTTAGTTTATCTGCATTAGGATGTTTTTTACAGGTCAAGATTTCACCAACAACAACACCATCTAAACCTCCTTTTACAGATTGGTAGTTTTCTATACCTTCAACTTCGAGACCTAAATCGGTAAGGAGTTCTCCTGTTTTTTCTGCACTCCAATCTATTTTAATGAATTGTTTTAACCAATTGTATGAAATCTTCATTGAATACTTTTTACTTCAAGCTGTAAATATAATAATACTTGTCTGTAAACGAAACCCAAACAATTTTTTTATGTAAGTATTTTATTGTTTATTCGATTCGTAATAACAAACACTAAATCATGCAAAAAGTATTCTTCTTATTAGTCATTATTATATCAACTTCTTGTAGCAGCGAAAAACCAATTCAGAAATTAGAACTTGGCACTTACAGAGCTGTTTTACAAGTTTTGGATAATAAAGAATTGCCTTTTATTTTTGAAGTAAAAACAGACAGTACTTTAATTATATTTAATGCTGAAGAAGAAATTCTTGTAGATGAAATTGAATACAAAAACGATTCTGTTTTTATAAAACTTCCTTTTTACGAAGGCTATATTGCTGCAATATTTGAAGGCGAAAATTTAAAGGGAAACTTTATAAAAGAAAGTTTAGATCGCATAGTTCCGTTTTCTACCGAAAAAACTAAAGAACGGTTTTTGGTAACTTCCGAAGCATCTCAAAACATAACAGGAAATTGGGAAATGGTATTTAGTCATGACATAGAAGAAGATGAATATATTGCTAAAGGTATTTTTACACAAGAAGGTAATAATATTACTGGTACAATAAGAACAAAAACTGGCGATTATCGTTTCCTGGAAGGTGTGATGGATGGTAACCAAATGAAACTTTCTGCTTTCGATGGCGCACACGCATTTTTGTTTACAGCAACTGTTACAGACTCAACATTGCAAGGTGTTTTTTATTCTGGAAATCATTTTAAAGAACCCTTTGTTGCAAAACGAAATGATAGTTTTGAGTTGCCTGACGAAGATACGCTTACCTTTTTAAATGAAGGCTACGATACCTTTGCATTTTCGTTTCCTGATACACAAGGTAATATGGTGTCTTTAACCGACGAGCGTTTTAAAAACAAAGTTGTGTTGGTGCAGATTATGGGAAGCTGGTGTCCTAATTGTTTGGACGAAAGTAAATACTATGCCGAGTTTTATAAGAATAACAAGGACAAGGATTTTGAAATTGTAGCCTTGGCTTTTGAATATGCAAAAACCGAAGAAAAAGCCTATAATAGTATTGCACGAATGAAAGATAGAGTAGGTATTGATTACACGGTTTTATTGGCACAGTTTGGCACATCGAATAAAGCTAAAGCACAGGAAAAATTACCAATGCTAAACCATGTATTAAGTTATCCTACAACAATTTATATTGATAAAAAAGGTGTGGTTAGAAAAATACATACTGGTTTTAATGGTCCAGCAACAGGAGAAAAGTATATAAGTTTTAAAAAGGAGTTTACAGAATTTATTGATACACTTTTAGCGGAATAAATTTTAAATAAGGCTTATCTATGGACTAAACATACCAGAGGTGGCTGTAGTTTTTTTATTCAATCGTAATTAGGAATATTTAAATCTAATATTATATCTCTTTTTATATGAAGGATTAGTGTAAATAGCTTGCAGCATTTATATCTATAGTTGTGCCAGTCGCATGATCAGCTAATCCACTTGCTAATAATGTAACAATTGGTGCAATATCTTTCGGTTCAGTAAATCTATCAAATGACATATCTTTTAAAATATACTCTTCTCCATGTTCTTCAATTGTTTTTTGTATCATATCAGTTTTAACCCAGCCAGGCGCTAATACAAAGCAGGTAATACCATCCTTACCAAACTCCTTTGCTATTGATTTACTTAATGAAACCACTCCTCCTTTTGATGCTGCATATGCTAGAAATTCTGCCGTCTCTCCTCTAAAAGCTGAACGAGAAGCCATATTGATTATTCTTCCACATTTTCTAGTTTTAAAATGCTGAATGGCTAAGTTACAGAGAATACCAATTGCTCTTAAGTTTATCGACATTGTTTTATCCCATTCGTTAACCCAATTTTCACTATTTAATGGAGACGATATAGTAATTCCTGCATTATTTACAATTACATCAATATGACCAAATTCTTTTAGTACACTGTTGAATAACATTTCGCATTCAATAGGATCTTCCAAATCTGCCTTAAATATTTTTGACTTATTACCAATGTTTTGCATAACCGTTACAGCTGATTCTTTATCATTGTTATAATGTATTGCAATTCTTGCACCAGATTTACCTAATTCTTTTGAAATAGCTGCACCTATTCCACGACTGGCACCTGTAACCAGAATATTTTTTGTGTGTAAGTCAATTTTCATAATTGTCAAAATATTTTAGCTGAATAAATTTTAAATAAGGCTTATCGGTTAGTATAAGAATAGTAGCCGATTGCGGGCTTCATTCCTGTCAAATTATAAGAAAAATAATGGGCTACAACCATTGAATTTACTACTGTCTCGGCTATTATTTTTATACATCTTAAGTTTACAATCTCTTATATTTATTAAATAACAAGAAAGAACAAAAGAGAGGATCAAGGTTATTTTATACGTAGAGACCTAGATAACGTCAACATTGAAAATCCCTCTCTTTTCTACTTCTACTTTGTACGGTTTTGTGAGAGGTTTAGTGGTGAAATCCGCCTTTACCTACTCAACTTTATTCTAAAATTAGTTTTATTAACTTTTCTGTATCGTTTTCTTTCTTCATCTCTTCTGCTATTAATTCAGCATTTTTCCTATAAGTATCATTTTCCAATAAGTCTAACAGCAGTATTGCAAAATTGTCCGTATTCATTCTCTTTATCGATATTCCTTTTGGTCCAATTTTTAATTTATGTATTGTTTTATTCCAAAAAAATTGGTCTATAAAGTGGGGGATTATTAAACTTGGACAGCCATATTTTAAAGCAGAATGTGTTGTTCCAGAGCCTCCG
>JADFSQ010000262.1 GCA_022560715.1 Bacteroidota bacterium | reverse complement strand
GGCGTTCATTTAAATATTATTATAGCTAAAGATCAATTGCAGTCAAAACTTTTAGATGGCCTAAAATATTTTAAAAATGATAATTATTTTGCATTTGGTTGGGGTGATAAAAATTTTTACCTCAATACACCAACTTGGAGTGATCTAACTTTTAATAATTCTTGCCGTGCCTTATTTCTTAAAAGCACTTCTTTAATTCATTTAACTAGATATCCAACAATTAAAGGAGATTGGGTAGAAATAAAAGTTAATCAAAATCAACTGAATAAAATCAATCAGTATATCAATAAAACATTTTATTTAGACTCACTGAATAAAAAGATATTATTGAATAACAAAGGCTATTCATATAATGATGACTTTTATGAATCTTTAGGAAGTTTTTCCTGTTTTAAAACTTGCAATACTTGGGTTAACTCCGGATTAAAAGAGAGTGACATAAAAGCCTGTTTATGGACACCTTTTGATTTTGGCCTGCTTAATATGTATGAAAAATAAACGTTGGGTAACAAAGCATAAAAGCAATAACGTCTGAATTTCCTTTTAATTAAGTAAAAAAGGACAACTACAAAAAGTAGAACAGATAAGTCCACGAGAAATTGAAAGATTATTTGTAAGTTAGTTCCATTATATTTGGCATCTTTATATTCTGCCAAAAAGGATCTATTAAAAATACAAAGCCCTCTGGACGCTGCTTTTATAGCTTTGGCTGGTGGGGATAAAAATCATTAATTTTAAACCATCTAAACATACAACTATTATGGGAAAAGGCGATAAAAAAACAAGACGAGGTAAAATTACTATGGGAACTTTTGGGGTAAAACGACCGCGCAAAAAAGCTAAACCAATTATCGTTATAAAGAAAAAAGCATCAACAACTTCCAAAGCTACGGCTGAAAAGGCAAAAACTGCAACTAAAACTGCAACTAAAACTGCAACTAAAACTAAAGCTGCAACAAAACCAAAAACGACTACTAAAGCAAAACCTAAAGCTGTTGCTAAACCAAAAACTACCGCAAAGTCAAAAACTACAACAAAAGCAAAGGCTAAAACAAAAAAATAAATTGTCATTCCTGCGAAGGCAGGAATCTTATAAATTTTAGTTTGACTGCAAATGGATTCCTACCTTCGCAGGAATGACAAAAGCTATCTGGTAAACACCAACTCGGTTTGGGTTGACATTGGCTCACTAAAACCATAGCTTTCGTAGTTAAAACCTTTTATATCTTCAATGGTTTTTGCGTTTGTATCTATGATATAACGTGTCATATAGCCTCTTGCCAGTTTAGCATAAATTGCAATGGTTTTATATTCCCCATTTTTAAAATCTTTAAAAATAGCTGTTACTACTGGTACTTTTAATGCCTTTGCATCAATGGCTTTAAAATATTCGTTACTGGCAAGGTTTAAAAATAATTCGCCATCTTTTAATTCATCATTTAAGGATTGTGTGATTTTTTTTCTCCAGAACTCATATAGATTTTTGTTTTTCCCTACCGGAAATTTGGTTCCCATTTCTAAACGATAAGGTTGCATTAAATCTAACGGTTTTAAGATGCCATACAAACCCGAAATAATACGAACGGTATCTTGAAGTGTTTTTATTTTTTCTTCTGAAATGGTATATGCATCCAAACCTCTATACACATCGCCACTAAACGTATAAATAGCAGGTCTGGCATTATTTTTTGTGAAAGGCTGATGCCACTCTTGATTACGTTCGTAATTGAGTTGTCCTAAATTATTAGAAATGCTCATGAGTTTAGATAAACTCCTTGCCGATTTCTTTTTTAACAATTTATTTAAACGTTCAGATTCTGCTAAAAAACAGGATTCAGTTGTAATAACTGTTGGTAATTCACGTTCTAAATTAAGCGATTTTGCTGGAGACAATACTAATTTCATTTTATATATTTTCCGTTAACTAAACTACGATAATTCTGTTATTTTTCCGTTTTCAAAAACAAAATTATAATCGCTTCTAATAACAAAATCTGAAGTGAAAGCAGTCTCCATTGTAGGAAACCATTTTTTTTTGTTTTTATCTATTAAAATAAATAATCCCTCTTCATCTCCAATAGCGCAAAAACGATTAAAATCACCATCAAAAACTGGTATTTGCCTCATTTTATTTATTGTGTTATAAATGGACTCCACGTCATCTGTTGCAATTGCCATTTCGCTAATAGATAGTATACTTCCTGATGAAAACTCTGAATTTGTTGTTATATTTAAATTCTTTCTGGCTATAAATTCCACAATATTTTTATCCGCATCATAAAAATAAATTGCTTTTGCATTCCAACTTTTAAAATCAACGATTGAATTGTTATTATGGGGTAAAATTTCTACTCTTTTTTCAAGCCAAGATAAAGCTTCTACTTCTTTATTAGAAGGAATATTAAATGCAAAATGTGATGTTTTGAATGTCTCTTTATATTGAAAACTTAAAATGGTTTTCCCTGTTTTAAAAGATATTTTTTTTGCAGAATCTAATATTAATTCAAACCCCAAAACATCTTTATAAAATTGCTTTTGTTTTTGAATTGAATTGCTGAATAAAATAATTTCTTTAATTCTCATACTTCAAAGTTAAAACAGAAATAAAACTTAAACAACCCTTAGAAGCAGATAAATTTTATAAAACAATAGGTTTAACTTATAGGTACATCAATTACTAATTATTCCTTTACTTTTCCTGTAAATACATTTGCTTTAGAATTAAATGGATTTCCTGAAGAGCGCCTGAAAGATACTACCTGCCCGCAATGCCATACAGCGTCTTCAATGGGACCGTTTATTTGATTCCAAAACGGATATTCATTGAGTCCAAAAACAATTTTAAATTCGGAAACGTCTGTACTGGTTCTTAAAATATCAGCAGCAGTTTTAATGTTTTCTAAAGTTTTTTTACGTTTCTCGGCAAAGGTCATTTCTGGTTCTTCTGCTCTTGAATTAGGTTTTTTTAAGGTGGCATTCACAATTATTTTAGACAAGCCATAAATATGGTCTAAGGTTTCGGCTGTAGTACGAGCATCTTCACTGGGTTTATAGGCTAAATCTTCATCACGCAAGCCTTCGGTAGCCCAATAATATCTAAATCCTAAACCATCTATCATTCTCGCAGCAACTGTTCCTGCAGTATATGTTTCAGGATATTCTGGAATTTCGTAGTAAGGTAATTTTTCTTCCATTTTTTCTTGTGCATCAATTATATTAATCGAAAATATGGCTATTACTATAATCGCAATATTAGTTTTCATGTGTATATAATTATTTTATTAAATTGGTCACATGCTGTTCGCTATTAATCATTCCCTTGGGTGATAAACTTTTTAGCATGCTCGTTTCATATTAAAAAATTAATTGGTTTTTAGATTTGTTTTAATAGGATTCACTCCATACTTATCATACAAATACACCAAAGCTGTCATCGCTGCTGCTCCAAGTTCTAGCTCACGCTTGTTTATTGCATCAAAAGTATCGGTACTTGCATGATGATAATCAAAATAACGCTGCGAATCCGGACGCAATCCAGCCAATACATTATAATTAGTTTTTAATGGATTGATATCTGCTCCACTTCCACCTTTTAAAAAATAGTGAACTAAATAAGGTTCGAATAATGGTTTCCAACCAAGGACTTGATTAAAATTTTCTTCGCTACAATCGAAAGAAAATCCTCTTGGTGTAAAACCTCCAGCATCACTTTCAAGAGCAAAAATATGGTTTTCACCTTTTCTTTTAGCCTCTTTTGCGTATTTGGTTCCACCTCTTAAACCGTTTTCTTCGTTCATAAACAAGACAACTCTAATAGTTCGTTTGGGTTTTATCCCTGTTTCGTTTAAAAGTCGTAACAAATCCA
>JADFSQ010000261.1 GCA_022560715.1 Bacteroidota bacterium | reverse complement strand
TTCAACAGGAAACAAGATTTGCTAGTAAAGGTCACTATCCAGGTAAGCTTGAACCTGAGTTGAAACGATTATTCAATTACCAGGCATTGGCAATCTATGGCCACCAAATAGATTTTGACAGCGCAATTCATCATGAAATTCTTTCTAGACTTACCAACAAGATTTATTATGCCTCTATTCATCTGTTCAGTTCTACCTTCCCATTCTTTATGATATGCTGGCTTTGGTATAAGAATCAAAGATTCGCTAGGATCTAAGTCTTCTAACATAGCCAAAGCTCTATCCCCTTCATAGCCGAGCATAAAAATCAGCAACGAATCCTTGGAAAAATCAAAATTACCAGAAAAAACGTCGAACATCGTATCGTAAAGTGCATTTACCGAATCTACCAAAAGCAACACGTAGTTTCCTAATAAAATTAATATAAATGAGCCTGAGAATCCTGGCAATGTCATTCCGGATACACTAATAATACCGCAAAAAAATACAAACCATAAGTTATCATTTTCCATCGCTGGATCTAAAAAGCTAATACTTATTCCAATAGTAATTCCAACCAATAAGCCAATAATTGTTTTAATATTCCAGTTTTTAAAATCTTTATTGATGTAGTAAATGGAGCCAATAATCATTCCGAAAAAAACACTCCATACATAAAGTTCAAAATGAGCAAAAAAGTAATCCAGAATTTTGGAAACGCTGAAATAACTAATAATCATTCCTGAAAATAAAAGTGCTAAAAACCGACCATTTATATAGCGATAGAAGCTTTTAAATCGACCATTAATCAGTAATTTAAAAGCTTTTCCGTTTACTTTTTGAAGTGAATAAATAAACTCTTCGTAAAAACCGGCTACAAAAGCAACAATACCTCCTGAGACACCAGGGATTTTATTTGCTGCTCCCATTCCTAAACCTTTTAAGAGGAGAAAAATTTTATCTGAAAGTGTTCTTGTACTTTGCATTTAATGTTAGTCGTTTGTTTTGGATCCTAATTTCTCTAAAATTAAAATAGTTAAAAATCCAACTACCATTAAAGCTATTGCTAAAAGGAATTGATTATCATTATCAAAAGAAAATGGAGACACACTTTGCTCAAGAAACGGGACTTCAATACCTTTTGAGTTGGTTCTCCAGGATAATGTTTCTTTCCATGGCCAAATTTTATTTAACGAACCAAAAATAAAACCTGTTAAGATTGCTAATGTTAAGTTATGATGGTTCTTGAAAAGCCATTTCAATAGTTTTGAAAATGATAAAATACCTACTATTGCACCACAAGCAAAAATAAAAATCGTTTTAAAATCTCTGTTATTTAAGGCCTCTAAAATAGGTTCGTAAGCACCTAATAATACTAAAATAAACGCACCAGAAATACCTGGAAGTATCATTGCACATATTGCCAAAGCACCAGCAAAAAACAGAAACCAACCAGAACCATTAGCACCCAATGTTGGTAATGTGGTTATATAATACGCAACAAATACACCAGCAACAAAACCAAAAACTAAAGCAATATTCCAATTGGTTATTTGCTTTCCCACAAACAAAATACTGGCAACAACTAATCCGAAAAAGAAGGACCAAAGTAAGATAGGTTCATTCTCCAGCAACCATTTTATTCCTTTTGATAATGAAAGAATACTGATCATGATCCCGACAAAAAGTGCTGATAAAAAATTGCCATTCAGTTGTTTCCATGCTGCTGAAATGCCATCTTTTTTTAATGTTCTTAATAATGATAAGTTTACATTGTTGATGGATGTTATTAACTCTTCATAAATACCAGAAATAAAAGCAATTGTACCTCCTGAGACACCTGGAACAACATCTGCTGCTCCCATTGCTATTCCTTTTAAGGAAATGATAAGGTAATCGAAAAAACGTCTTTGCATTAGCTTTTAATTAAGGTGAGTTAAAGGTATGGAATTTTAGCTTTAAGCGGTATTAAAATTTCGCTGCTATTTCTATAACCGATTTACGCTTAAAAACGGTTGGGAATAATTCTTCAATTATAAAAATATAGTCCTTGTCTATATATAGAGCATTTTCAAGGTGGAAACGACCTTTAACTAATTGATTGGTTTTAAAATAACATCCTGCCAGTCGATATTCTACTTCGGCATTATCAGGATAGGATTCTGTTGTTTGAATTAAACTAAAAATGGCAGCTTCATATTCGCCTAATGTTATTAAAATATCTGCTCTTGCCAACCACGTATTTAATTCGTAATTACCAAGCTCTAATGTTTTTTTATAGCCACGTTCGGCTTCCTCTAAAAAGTGTAACCGCTGATTAATTTGCCCATACAACTTCCAATAGATACCGTTTTCTGAATCTATATTTATAGCTTTGTTTATGTAATACAGGGCTTTCTGATAATCCTTATTTTTATTATAAAAGTTAGTAATTGCTATCCAACCTTTATCTAATAATGGATCTTCTTCTACTGTTTTATAATAGTACTTTACAGCTAAATCATTTTGATTTAATTTTTCGTAGCACCTGCCAATACGTAATAAAGCAAAAGATGTTGGATCGTCTATTGCTAAAGTAATTTTGTAATTTTCTATAGCTTCATCAAATTGTTTCAACTTTTCCAAAGTTTTCCCTTTTTCAAGATAAGCTCCAATAAAAATGTCGTCGGAAATTATTGCGAAATCAAAAGCAGCGATGGCTTTGTTATAATCTTTTGTATTATAATATTGTTTTCCGAGTTGATGCCAAGCAACTTCGCAATAAGGATTTTTGTCTAAATATGTGTTTAAGTATTCTATGGCTTCGTTGTTTTGTTCTAAAAATTCGAAGCAATACATTACATTGTAAAGTGCTGAATAATCTTCATAATCGGCTTCAAGACATTTTAAAAAGTAAAATTTAGCGTCTTCAAATTTATCTAAAAACAAGTATTCCATTCCAATAAGAGAAAATATATCTGCATCATCTTCCGAGAATTCCAAAGCTTGTTGTAAAATATTTATAGCCTTTTCATGTTTGTCTTTTTTAGATAAGATATTGGCTTTTTGAATATAGATTTCTTCATTTGTAGGTTCAATATCATACAAACTGTTTAAAAGTTGATCAGCTAATTTTAGCTTATCTTCAAACACATAAACTTCTACTTGAAATAATTTTAAGCTTATAGAAGTTGGATGCTGTTCTAAACTTAATTTAATAGCTTTTTTTGCCAAAGCCATTTTACCTATTTCGAAATAGTGGTGTATAATATTTTCAAATTCTTCAGAGTCGAAAAACAAAACATGGTTTGTTTTTAACATAGACTCAAATTTTGAGAGCGATAAATTGTTGTTTTCGTCGTACTGACTATATTCCATAGGTTTTTTAAAGTTCGTTAGAATAAATGTAGTATTCTATCTTTGATAACAGCTATTTTTTATTCAATGTTTTCAACAAATTAATTAACAGTTTAAATTTAAGTTGAATATTCTAATTTTTTACGCTATTTAACACCTCTTTAATAATGTTGCAACCTTTAATTAAATCTTGATTAGAAATAGTAAGAGGTGGTGTTATACGTATTGCTCGAGGTTCAAAAAGTAGCCAAAAAAGAATTAATCCAGCATCCTGACATTTTAAAATGACTTGATTGGCAATTTCAGATGAAGGCAAAATGCAGATTATATCTTATAGCTGTAAATCAAGACTATAAAGGGAAGGGAATTGGTAAACAATTAATTAATCATTTGGAAAATGAAATTCGTAAAAAAGGATTGAACCTTTATGGTCTTTCTGTAAGAAAAGATAACCAGGAAGCAATTGGTTTTTATAATCAAAATGGTTATAAAGTAGAGTTTGAAAATTCCAAATCAATTTACTACGTAAAAGAAATCTAAATATTTATTTAAAAAGATAGT
>JADFSQ010000260.1 GCA_022560715.1 Bacteroidota bacterium | reverse complement strand
TCTTTAAAATATTACGAACTTTGAAAAGATTCAGTGATTTACTTTGTTGGTTAATTAATACGATAGCACCTTTACCTGCATCATTGATCACTTTAAACATGTCGTCTAACTTCTTGTCAGCGTTATTGGTAAGTGTTCCTAGAATATCATTGTTGACCAAGGTGGCGTTTATTCTAGTAAGTACAGGTTCATTAGGACTCCAAATACCTTTTGTTAAAGATATATGTATTTGATTATTAGTAGTTTGTTGGTATGCTCTTAAACGATAACTTCCAAAACGGGTTTCTATCTCGAAGTCTTCTTTTTTCTCTATTAAAGAGTCATGCTCCATACGATAAGCCACTAAATCTTCAATCGAAATAATTTTTAAATCAAACTTTTTTGCAACTTTAATTAGTTGAGGTAAACGCGCCATGTCTCCATCCTCATTTAATATTTCCACAAGAATACCAGCAGGTTTAAAACCAGCTAATCGGGCTATATCTACAGCAGCTTCTGTATGCCCTGTTCTACGTAAAACACCACCATTTCTTGCACGTAACGGAAAAACATGTCCAGGTCGTCCGAGATCGAAAGCTTTTGTCTTATCATTAACAAGAGCTTGTATGGTTTTTGTTCTATCCTGTACAGAAATTCCGGTAGTACAACCATGCCCAATTAAATCTACCGAAACAGTAAATTGTGTATGATGCATATCGGTATTGTTTTTTACCATCATCTGTAAATCCAGTTCTTCACATCTATCTTCGGTAAGTGGTGCACAAATTAATCCACGACCTTGAGCAGCCATAAAATTAATCATCTCTGGAGTCACCTTTTCTGCAGCAGCAATAAAATCGCCTTCATTTTCACGATTTTCATCATCTACAACAATAATTACTTTGCCTTGGCGAATATCGTTTATGGCGTCTTCAATGGTATTTAGTTTAATATCTATGTTGTTTTCTGCAGTTTGCACAGTAGTTATCATAAGTTTTTATTAAAACGCAAAGATATAGCTTATTTATATGCTATCTAATTTGTTTAAGGTCATCTTCCAGTTTCTTACTAAAAATACCTTTGTAAATAAAGTTAAGCGGAATACCTAATAAAATTAGAGCAATAATGTTTGATGCTTTATTGTTTTCTAATAATTTATAAAAATTAGTCTGATTAATATATGCATTAATTAAAGCAATGATGAATATAATAAAAGATAGAACACCAATAATTATAAAGATAGGACCAAGTGTTGGAAATCCATTATTATTTAAAACCAATCCTCCAACACCAAATACTACATACGTAATATATAGAACTGATGCTATTCTCGAATAATCATCATAAGCAGATTTATATCTTAAGGCGTTTTCATAATTCTCATTTATAAGATTACCTCCAAACTTCAGATTCTGTTTACTTAAACCTCTGGAATCTAGTAGTTGTAATGCAGTATTGTAGTAACTAATATGTAATTCGTACTGGCGATAATTCTTTAAAATATCAATAAGTTTATCATTTGAATAGTTCAATAAATGACTATAAGCCTCAGAATTTACATCTAACAACGTGTGGTCTTCAACCTGTACATCTTCTTTTTTGCTTAAAAGTTTTTTAATTGGAATAAGTACAGCATCTAAGTCGAGTAAACTCCTGTCTTTTGTTGCCCTGTTAGTAA
The DNA here is from genome assembly GCA_022560715.1 of Bacteroidota bacterium. Taxonomy (GTDB): domain Bacteria; phylum Bacteroidota; class Bacteroidia; order Flavobacteriales; family Flavobacteriaceae; genus PRS1. The sequence goes on along the minus strand of JADFSQ010000260.1, from coordinate 2,248 downwards.
GATAAACACTTAAAGGAAGCATAAAAAGCGTAGAAAGCCAAGTGGCAATAACAGGGTTTAAAGTACTATCTTCAGCACTATTTTTAGCAAAAATGCCAATAAAATGATAGGTTAAAAATAAAATGATTGCAATAATGATTGGTAAACCAAAACCGCCTTTCCTGATTAAAGCTCCTAAAGGTGCTCCAATAAAAAACAGTATGATACATGCGAAACCTAAAGCAAATTTTTCATAAAAAGAGATTATATGTTTATTTATGATTTTTTCTTTTAAAGCAATTTCTCTTTTCTTAGCATTTATAATTTGTTTGGTACTGTTAACCGAATTTATGGCAACATCTATAAGCTGAACATTCTTAAATGGTTTGAATAATTCATAAATACTATTTTTCTGAAATACTGAATCTGTTTTTTTTGGATTTATATTAGAATTTAAAGCAGCTACAGTAGAGCGATTATACATTGTTGTAGCAAGCTCTTTATAAGTGTTTGTATTTATTTTATTTAAAGAGTCGATGGAATAATTCAACTGTTTAACATTAAGCATACTGTATTTAGTAGTCACGTCTTTTATATCGAAATCAACATTATTGATGTTTGAAAGATCTACATTTATAGTATATTTTTCGAAGTAACTTTTTACAAATGGTTTTTTATTTCTCTCTTTAAAATCTTTGGGCTGAAGTGCGTCATAAAAATTACCATCGAAGAGGACTAATTTGAGTATATCGGAATCTTCGCTACTTGCAAGTTCGCCTGTTTTTGAAATTATAACTGTATAATTTCCAGGAGAATTTCCTTTCTTTTGATGAATGATAACGCCTTTTAGATATTGCCCACGATCGCCACTTTTTCCATCAACTTTTATGTTTATACTACCAAGTTGATTAAACTGACCTTCTGCAATTGCCAATGCTGGTTTTACTTTTGCAATATTCTTTCTTAAATTATAAAAATTAAATTCGGCCCAGGGCATCACATTGTTGGCAAAGAAAAAAGTGGTAATTGCCAATCCTACAATAAAAATACTCAAGCTCCTCATAGCGCGTTGCAACGATATTCCGGTAGATTTCATCGCAGCAAACTCATAGTTTTCAGCAAAGCTGCCAAACACCATTATTGAAGCTAATAAAATGGTTAGTGGTAACACCAAAACGATAAGTCTGGGAGTAACATAGACTAAAAATTTAGCGATTACACTAATATCTAAATCTTTTCCTGCAAGTTCAGTAATATACAACCATACAGATTGTAAAACGAAAATTAGCATGAGTATAATAAATACGCTAAAAAAAGTTTTTAAGTAGGTTGTTAGTATGTATCTATCTAATATTTTCACAGAGAAAACTTAGTCTAATTTATTGATGTAATAATTTTTGTATTTACTTTTATCAAAAGTAAATAAGGTTTTTGATAAGGGCTCATTTGTTTTAAAAGAATTAACAGTAAGTGTTGTTTTAGTATCATTACTTCCTATTTCAATTAAATTATAGATGTTCTTGGTAATAACATCAATACCTAATAACACATGTTTAATTTCTGATTTTGAATCTATAGGTATTAATTTTACATACTGTATTTTTCTACCATTTATATTTTGAAGAATATCCATGCTGTAATTGTAACCATTTTCGTAAAAGGACAACATTTTACTTGGTGTAATTGTATTTTCGTCTTCTATATTTTCAGTAGAAATAGTGACTTCTTCATCTTCAGGGCTAATGCTATAAAGCGTTTTTCCATCATAAATTCTTGTAATTCCTAAAATGTTAAGCACATATTTTTCGCCTTGCATTATGACGTCACCTCGTGTTTCTTGTCTAATATCTTCTTCGGTGTTTTGTAATACATATTTAAAATCAATAGAAATATTTTCGTAAGATTTTACTTTGGCAGTAACTTCATCGAGAAGTGCTTTTGCTGAATCTTGCCCAAACACAAATCCAGTAAAAATCAAGGCTATTGCAATTATTATATTTTTCATGTGTTTATATTTATTGTTTTTCAAATGTCATCCCGTCCCGATAGTTATCGGGAGTTATCGGGACTGTTCTCTATTAAACTTTTTCCTTTTGAGATATACTCTTGAGCATGCTCGTTTCATCTTATCGTAGGTCTATTTGCAGTCCAAAAAAACTGGCGTTTCCTGCACCTGAATATCTTGCATGTGTATAACTAAATCTCATTTTTCTAAGTTTTATTCCAAACCCAAAAGACAATCCTGAAAAGTTTCGTTGATCTAATATTC
>JADFSQ010000259.1 GCA_022560715.1 Bacteroidota bacterium | reverse complement strand
AGATACTAATGAGTTTCAGCAAATAAAAAAAGAACTCAATTACTATTTGTCTAAATTTATTAAATTTGATAAATTATTTACACTACAGGATTCCACTAAAATGTATTGCTCTGAGCTTATTTACAAAATATTGTATCAAATAGATTCTACGAATTTTAATTTTAAAATACATAAGAGAAAGCTTAATGGCGTTTATAGAACTTATTTTGGTAAAGACACTTTAGAGTATTACCCTGTAGATGTTTTTCAGAGAAATGAGAACATAAAAAAAATAAAAGAATGGCACTTTAAATAATTATGAATTCATAATTTTTAATTCAAAATTAATTATATATTTGCATCCCGATAATTATCGGAACGAAATTCTAAAAGAGAGGAGGTTAAGACACTATGTTAATAATACCAATAAAAGAAGGAGAAAATATAGATAGAGCATTAAAACGTTTTAAAAGAAAGTTTGATAAAACTGGAACAAAAAGATCGTTACAAACACGTAAGCAGTTTAACAAACCTTCAGTAGTACGTAGAGCTCAAATTCAAAAAGCACAATACATACAGCGATTAAGAGATGCAGAAGAAATTTAAAAAGCTGTTAAAATATAGTTTAAAATCCTACAAGCAATTGTAGGATTTTTTTTGCTCTTTACTCAATTAAAGTTTTGTATTTTTATAACACATTTAGTAAATAGCAGGATATGTCATTTAAACCGTTTACAGATTATCTTTTATTAGAAAAAAAATATTCTCCACTTACAATAAAAGCCTACCAAAAAGATTTAGAAAGCTTTCAGAAATTTAATAAAGAAGAGTTTAATGAAGATAATATTAAAACTGTTGATTATCCTCAAATAAGAAATTGGATAATCCAACTCGTAGAAAACAAAATATCAAACCGAAGTATAAATAGAAAGATATCTTCGCTCAACACCTATTATAAATTTTTATTGAAAGTAGGAACTATAAAAATTAATCCTCTTACAAAACACAGAGCATTAAAAACAAGTAAAAAAGTGCAAATACCATTTTCAGAAAATGAAATCAATACTGTTTTAGACGATTTTAATTTTGATGATTCTTTTGAAGGTGTTAGAAACAAACTTATAATTGAGTTATTTTATTCAACAGGAATAAGACGCATAGAATTAGTACAATTAAAACTTGTTGATATCGATGTATCTAACAGCACACTTAAAGTTTTAGGAAAAAGGAATAAAGAACGACTTTTGCCGTTAATAAATTCGGTTATAGAAACCATTAAAAGGTATTTAATTAAAAGACAAGAACTTCAAATTATAAATGACAAAACCTATTTGTTTTTAACCAAAAAAGGAATTAAAATTTACGAAACTCTTGTGTACCGAATAATAAATGATTATTTTAGTAGGGCATCTACAAAAGTAAAAAAGAGTTCGCATATATTAAGGCACTCATTTGCGACTCACTTACTTAATCAAGGTGCCGATTTAAATGCTGTAAAAGAATTACTTGGTCATTCAAGTCTCGCTGCAACTCAAATTTATACTCATAATAGCATTGCAGAACTTAAAAAAGTGTATGCTAAAACACATCCAAGAAATAAGTAACCACAGAAAATTATTGTCTAACCAAAAAAAGTAGAAGATGAGAGTAAACACACAATCCGTTAACTTTAATGCAGACCAAAAATTAATTGATTTCATTCAACAACGAATGGATAAATTAGATCAATATTACGACAAAATCATAAAAAGCGACGTGTTTTTAAAAGTAGAAAACACAAGTGGTAAACAAAATAAAATATTTGAAGCAATAATAAGTGTACCAGGAGATAGTTTTATAGTAAAAAAAGTTTGTAAAACCTTCGAAGAAGGTGCTGATTCAGCTGCCAATTCACTAGGAAGACAATTGAGAAAACGTAAAGAAAAACTTAGAACATATTAATAGGTAAAATTTCTTGAAAAATGTTTTGTTTCAGAAAATAAATATCTACATTTGCAGTCCGTTAGAAATAGCGGACTTTTTTATTGCGAAAAAGTTAAGAAAAGCCGATGTAGCTCAGCTGGCTAGAGCAGCTGATTTGTAATCAGCAGGTCGTGGGTTCGAGTCCCTCTATCGGCTCTTTGAAAAATGAGTTACGCAAAAGGAAATCATTGTTCCGATAAAAAAGAAGAACTATTGATTTTGGGACGAGAAGTTTATACTGAGCACAGTCGAAAGGAGTCCCTCTATCGGCTCTTTGAAAAAATGAGTTACGCAAAAGGAAATCATTGTTCCGATAAAAAAGAAGAACTATTGATTTTTGGGACGAGAAGTTTATCCTGAGCATTACTGAAAAACAAAATATATTTTGTTTTGAAAGTAGCAAACGAAGTTTGTCGAAGGGAGTCCCTCTATCGGCACAAGTTCTTTAAAAGAGAGAATTTTTTGAGGGGAGATACTCAAGCGGCCAACGAGGACAGACTGTAAATCTGTTGGTTTCACCTTCGCAGGTTCGAATCCTGCTCTCCCCACATGAAATTACTTGGATAGTAAAATTAATGCGGGAGTAGCTCAGTTGGTAGAGCGTCAGCCTTCCAAGCTGAATGTCGCCGGTTCGAACCCGGTCTCCCGCTCTAAAAATTCTGAGAAGGCAGGAAACTCTTCCTTTTAAAAGCAAAGGATGTAAATTAACACTTTACGCCGGTGTAGCTCAGGGGTAGAGCGTTTCCTTGGTAAGGAAGAGGTCATGGGTTCAAATCCCATCATTGGCTCAATAAAATTTAATATTAAATACTAAAATATAACAAAGACTAAATTAATACAAGATGGCAAAAGAAAAATTTGATCGGTCGAAACCCCACTTAAATGTAGGTACAATTGGACACGTAGATCACGGTAAAACAACATTAACTGCAGCTATTACAAAAGTGTTGGCAGATGCAGGTCATTCTGAGGAAGTAACTTTTGATCAAATCGATAATGCTCCTGAGGAAAAAGAAAGAGGGATTACAATTAACTCTTCACACATAGAGTATTCTACAGCTACTCGCCACTACGCCCATGTTGACTGTCCAGGTCACGCGGATTATGTAAAGAACATGGTAACAGGTGCTGCACAAATGGATGGTGCTATTCTTGTAGTTGCTGCCACTGATGGACCAATGCCACAAACCCGTGAGCATATCCTTTTAGGTCGCCAAGTAGGTATTCCACGTATTGTTGTATACATGAATAAAGTAGATATGGTAGATGATGATGAATTGCTTGAGCTGGTAGAAATGGAAATCAGAGAACTTCTTAGTTTCTACGAATATGATGGTGATAAAGGACCTGTTATTGCTGGTTCAGCATTAGGTGCTCTTAATGGAGAACAAAAGTGGGTTGATACTGTTATAAAATTAATGGAAGCCGTAGACACCTGGATTGAGCTGCCAAAACGTGATATAGATAAACCTTTTTTAATGCCAATCGAAGATGTATTCTCTATTACAGGACGTGGTACAGTTGCAACCGGACGTATTGAAGTTGGAATAGCAAATACTGGAGATCCTGTTGATATTATTGGTATGGGAGCAGAAAAATTAACTTCGACTATTACTGGAGTTGAGATGTTCCGTAAAATTCTTGATAGAGGTGAAGCTGGCGATAATGTTGGTATCCTTTTAAGAGGTATTGAAAAAAATGACATTAGAAGAGGTATGGTTATCTGTAAACAGGGGTCTGTAACACCTCACGCCAAGTTTAAGGCAGAAGTATATATTCTTAAAAAAGAAGAAGGGGGTCGTCACACACCATTCCATAATAACTACCGTCCTCAGTTTTACGTACGTACCACTGATGTAACTGGAAATATTACACTTCCTGATGGAGTTGAAATGGTAATGCCTGGTGATAACCTAACTATTAATGTCGAACTACATCAAGCAATTGCAATGAACGTAGGTTTACGTTTTGCGAT